>NZ_QKSG01000010.1:0-136160 GCF_003234035.1 Curtobacterium sp. MCPF17_031
TATAAGAGACAGAGCGGGACGAGCGATGTCGGGGCCCGACCGCGGGCACCGCCACCGCCGCCCCGCAGTCGGGCCCCGACATCGCTCGTCCCGCTCTCGCCGGGAGGCACCCCGCTCCCCCGGCCTGGTCCGGCACCCCCGCTCCGGCACCGACCGGACGGACCACACCGCGACCGCCGTGGTTCTGGCCGATCGTGGCGGTGGCCGTCGGTCTCGCAGCACTGCTCGTCGGCGGCGGCGTCGGCTTCGCGGTCGGCCACGCGGTCGGCGGAGCGCACGGCGGCGCGTCGTTCTCCGGCCCCGGCTTCGGCCCCCGCGGCCAGACCGACAGTGGGACGGACGGCAGCGGCAACTGACCGCGGCGCGGGCGCAGGCCCTGGTGCTCCGACTCCGGCCAGCGCTACGCTCGCGCCCATGCGCAAGGTCACAGCGGGGCTCTTCACCTCGGTCGACGGTGTCGTGCAGGACCCGTACGAGTTCCAGTACGACAGCTTCGACGACGAACTCGGCGCGGGCATGACCGCGTGGATGGACGCCACCGACACCGTGCTGCTCGGCCGGAACAGCTACCTGGAGTGGTCGGAGTGGTGGCCCGCCCACCCGGAGGACCCCTTCGGCCAGTGGATCAACCCGATCGAGAAGCACGTGGCGTCCACCACCCTCGGCGACGACCTGGCGTGGGAGAACAGCACGCGCATCACCGGCGACGTCCCCACCTTCGTCCGCGAGCTGCAGCAGCGTGACGGAGCGGACATCGCCGTGTGCGGGAGCGTGACCCTGGTGCGCAGTCTGCTCTTCGCCGGAGTGCTCGACGAACTGCAGCTGATGATCCACCCGGCCGTCGCCGGCCGCGGTCGGAAGCTGTTCGAGCCGACCGACCCGCCCACGCGCCTCCGGCTGGTCGCGAACTCCGTGACGAGCAAGGGCAACGTCCTGAGCACCTACGGGCGGTACGCCGAGTCGGCGGACTGAAGCCGCGCCTCCCGGCCGTCAGCCACAGGGGTGGACGGCAGGTGCGCGCGATCGGCGTACCCTTCTGGGTGGCCCAGACCGCACGAAACCGGAGCTCACCATGCCGCAGGACACCCGCCCACACGTCGTCATCGTCGGCGGTGGATTCGCCGGGATCGCCGCCATGCGTGAGCTGAAGGACGCTCCGGTCCGGGTCACGCTCGTCGACCGCCACGTCTACAACATGTTCCAGCCGCTCATGTACCAGGTGGCGACCGGCGGCCTGAACGCGGGCGACGTGACGTACTTCCTGCGCAGCCTGCGTGCCCGGCAGTCGAACGCCGACTTCCGCCACGGTCTGCTCACCGGGATCCGGCACGACGAGCGGATCGCCGAGATGTCCGACGGCGAGCACCTGCACTACGACTACCTGATCCTGGCCAACGGCGTGAACACGAGCTACTTCGGGACGCCCGGCGCCTACGAGTACGCGTACTCGATGTACTCCCGCTCCCAGGCTCTCCGCATCCGCGACGAGCTCTTCACCCGCCTTGAGCAGGCCGCCGCGAAGCAGGGTCCGGACGAGATCCGCGTCGTCATCGTCGGCGGCGGTGCGACCGGTGTCGAGATGGCGGGGGCACTCGCGGAACTCCGCGACCAGGCACTCGTCGGCGCCTACCCGGAGATCGAGCGCGGCAACATCTCGATCACGCTCGTGCACCGCAGCGGCGAGCTCCTCAAGCCGTTCGCCCCGCGACTGCGCCGGTACGCGGCGAAGATCCTGCTGAAGCGCGGCGTCGTCCTGCGGCTGAACTCCGGCGTCGAGGAGGTCATGCCCGACGGAGTCCGCCTGGCCGGCGGCGAGGTCATCCCCGCCTCGCAGGTGATCTGGGCGACGGGTGTGTCGGCACACAAGGAGGTCGGCAACTGGGGGCTGCCGCAGACCCACGGCGGCCGCATCCAGGTGAACGACGACCTCAGCGTGAAGGGCGTGGACCGTGTCTTCTCGGCCGGCGACATCGCTGCGCAGGACGACGCGCTCGCGCAGCTCGCGCAGCCGGCGCTGCAGGGCGGCAAGCACGTCGCCGAGCAGATCAAGCGTCGCCTGGCCGGCAAGCCGACCGAACGGTTCAAGTACTTCGACAAGGGCACGATGGCGACGATCGGCACGAACGCCGCGGTCGCCCAGCTGCGGGGCGGCATCACGATGGTCGGCCCCGTGGCTTGGGCGGCGTGGGTGTTCGTCCACATCACCAGCCTGCTCGGCAACGGCAACCGGATGTCGACGCTGACCCACTTCTTCGTCCGCTACGTGTGGTTCATGCGGAAGCGCTCGATCCCGATCGTCGGCGACGTCCGTCCGGTGCGCCCGAACGGCGACCGCGAGCCGGAGCCCTGGCAGCTGCAGAAGGCGGAGTAGCCGCCACGAGGTGACAGACGTCACCACTGACAGACGGGAGGCTCCCCACCGGTCCGGTGGGGAGCCTCCCGTCTGTCGCGTGGTCCGGACGAGCCGCCTGACCCGTCAGGCCCCCGCTGCCGTGTACGCGCCCGCGGCGATGTCCTCGAGCAGCGTCGGCCCGGTCGGCTGCCAGCCGAGACGCTCCCGCGTGACGGCCGACGTCGCGGCCAGCTGCATGCCCAAGAAGGTGCCGACGAAGCCGAGACGGGCCGCTGCCTCGTCGGGAAGGATCGAGGTCACCGGCACGCCGAGGACGTCCCCGATGGCCTGCGCGATGTCGCGTGTCGGCACGGCATCCTCCGCGGTCACGTGCATCCGGGTGCCGGCGGGCGCGCTCTCCAGACCCAGCCGGACCAAGCGGGCCGCGTCGGTCCGGTGCACCGCCGCCCAGCCGTTCGAGCCGTCGCCGACCATGGCGGCGACACCGTGTCGGCGGGCCGCCTCGGCGAGCATCGCGATGAACCCGCGATCGCCGTCGCCGTGCACGGTCGGGGCGAAGCGGGCGATGACGGTGCGGACGCCCTGGTCGACGAAGTCGAGGGCGCGGTTCTCGCTGCCACCGCGCATCGACTTCGGACCGACGGCTGGGTTGGGGTCGGCCTCGGTCGCGGCCCGGTCACCGGCGAGTCGAGCGACGCCGGATGCGACGACGAGGGGCCGGTCGCTACCCACGAGGGCTCCGCCGAGGGTCTCGACAGCGGCTCGCTCCGCGGCGTCGGTCTCTTCGGGGTGCGCCCAGTCGTGCTTGTTGGCGAGGTGGACGACCCCGTCGGCGGCCTCGGCTCCGCGCCGGAGGGCCGCGAGGTCGTCGAGGTCGCCGCGCAGGACCTCGGCGCCCTTCGCCGCGACGGATGCGGCAGCAGCGTCGGACCGGACGAGCCCGGTGACGCGGTGACCGGCGGTGAGGAGCTCGTCGACGGTGGCGGAGCCGATCCATCCGGAGGCTCCAGTGACGAACACGTGCATGGTGATGCCCTTCTTGTTGATGTCAGTTGCTGACATCGGGAAACGGTACACCCGATGTCAGCGGCTGTCATCGCCGTTATTGCTCGGTAGACTCCCGGCATGGCGAGATGGCAACCCGGGACGCGGGAGCGACTGCAGGCGACCGCGCTGCAGTTGTTCCTCGACCATGGGTTCGAGACCACCACGGTCGCCGACATCGCCCGTGCCGCCGCGGTCACCGAGCGCACCTTCTTCCGGCACTTCGCCGACAAGCGCGAGGTCCTGTTCGCCGGACAGGACGACTTCCTGCAGATGTTCGTCGGCCCGATCCAGGAGGCCTCGGCCGACACTCCCCTGCTCGAACTCGTGGCGCGGGCGCTGGCGGGTGCCGGAGCGTTCTTCCCCGAGGACCGCCGCGAGTGGTCCCGCACACGCCAGCGGGTGATCGACGCCGAACCAGCGCTCGGCGAACGGGAGCTCGCGAAGCTGTCCGGCCTCGGCACCCGGCTCGCCGAGCTCCTCCGCGACCGCGGCGTCCCGGAGCCCGCCGCGACCCTCGTGGCCCAGTCCGGCGTGACCGTGTTCCACCTGGCGTTCGCGCAGTGGATCTCCCCGGACGAGACGCGGACGATGCCCGATCTGGCGACCGAACGGCTCGAGGCCCTGGCGAGCGCGTTGGGTCGACAGCACGCCTGAGCGCTGGGTGACCGGAGCGCACTGAGCCCGTTCTTGGACTCCCGGAGGACACTGGCGGGATGACCCGGACCGCAGCCCCGGCTCCGACCCAGACGACCGTCACCGAGGCGGGGACCCCGGCCGTCCCGACCCGGACGGCCCCACCCGCGCCGGTCGCCCACCGCGCCCTGGCCCTCGACGGCCTGCGCACGGTCGCGATCGTCATCGTGGTCCTCTACCACCTGCACGTGCCGCAGTTCGAGGGCGGGTGGATCGGCGTGACCGTCTTCTTCGTGCTCTCCGGCTACCTGATCACCACGCTGCTCCTCCGTGAACGTCGGAAGACCGGCACGGTGCGGCTCGGTGTGTTCTGGTGGAAGCGGCTGCTCCGGCTCTACCCGGCGCTCCTCGCACTCGTGGTCGCCGGGCTGCTGCTCTGGAACTGGGTCGGGGACTACAAGGGTGCTTCGTTCTCGGCGGGCGAGGCCGCGTTCATCGCCCTGACCTACACCGGCAACCTCTACCGGTCGTTCTGGGACACCACGCAGGGCGTCTTCGCGCACACGTGGAGCCTGTCGATGGAGGAGCAGTTCTACCTGGTCTGGCCGCCGGTGCTCGTGCTCCTGCTCGCCCTGGGACGACGCCGGCGCACGCTGCTCACCGGGCTGTCCGCCGTGGTCGTCGGCGCCTCGGCAGCGGCCTGGCTGAGCTACCGCACGCCCTCCGGTGGGTCCACCCCGGACGTGTACTTCTCGCCCGTGCTCGGCGTCGTCCCGCTCGCCACGGGGTGCCTGCTCGCGCTGCTGCTCGACGACGAGCGCTTCCGTTCGTTCGCCTCAGGTCTCGCCGGACACGTCGGTACCTGGGTCGGGGCGGCTGCGGTCCTCGGCGTGCAGTTCTGGATCGACGACGACTGGACCGAGCACGCCTGGACCTTCGGCCTGCTCATGCCGGTCACCGGGGTCTTCGCCGCGATGCTCATCGGCGGCCTGGTCTCGGTCCGTACCCCGGTGTCGGCGGCGCTCTCCTGGACCCCGGTCGCCTGGTTCGGCCGCCGGGTCTCGTACTCCGCGTACCTCTGGCACCCGCTCGTCATCGCGCTGCTCGGCACGTTCGCGATCGGCTGGTTCGGCGACCTCTGGCTCTTCGCCGCCGCGGTCGTGGTGTCGATCGGCGCGGCCTACGCGGTCGAGGTCCCGGTCGAGAAGCTCCGCGCCCGCACCCGGGAGGCCCACCGCCTGGTCACCGAGGACCGGGCCGCGCGGAGCGCCGCCACGAGCTAACGCCGGCGACCGGCCTGGCGTCGTGTGTGGTTGTGCTCGATCGCCCGACGGACGAGCGCCTGCAACGCCGCGACGTCGACGGCGTCACCGGCGGAGTACTTGATCGCGCGGCGCTGGTTGCCGCCGAGCTCGTCGTTGAAGAGACCGTCCGGGTCGTCGAGGGACGCGCCGTACATGAAGCCGAGCTTCACGGCCTGCTTGAAGACGTTGCCGACGACGAGGATGCCGTCGAGCTCCCACACCGGGGCACCGCGCCACTTCCACGTCTCCTCGATCGCGGGGTCGACGGCCAGCACCGCAGCACGGGCGTCGGCGAGGACCGCACCGCGCCAGTCCGGGTGCGCCGCGATCATCGCGTCGATGTGCTGCGCGGGCGTCGAGCCGCCCGCGGGCGGCTCATCGGTCTGGGGCTCATCCGTGTCGGCCATGCGCACACGGTAGTGCCCCGGACGGATCGGTGACCGCGTCGTGCGTCCCGGTGGAACCACGGACGGGAGGCTCCCCACCGGACACGGCCGTCCCGCCGGGGACGCGGCGGGACGAACCGCCCCGCCGGGGACGCGGCGGGACGGCACTGCCCGGAGGGGGCCCAGGTGCCGACCGGCACCGGGCCTCCCGTCCGGTCGTGGTCCGGACCACAGCGGTCCGGACGGTTCAGCGGCGGGTGTCGCCGTCCTGGTCGAGCTCGATCTCCTCGTGCGCGACGTCCTCGGACACCTGCTGCTGCTCGGTGACCGTCTCGGTGCCGAGGCGGACGCGCTCGACCGGGACGGTCTCCTTGTCGACGACGACGCGCTCCTCGCTGAGCGTCACCTCGTGCTCCTCCTCGGACAGGTCCGGGCCGTCGGTCGCAGCACCGACGTTGCCGTCGGTGATCGGCTCGGTCTCGACGCGCAGTTCCTCGTGCTGCACCGGCACGGTGACGTTCTGCTGCTCCGTCACGATGTGCTTGCGGAGACGGGCGCGGCCGGTCTGGACGCGCTGCGTGCCGACGTCGAGGCGCTGCTCCGAGCGGGTCATCGCGTCGTCCGTGTCCGGCCCCGACGTGTCGTGCCCCGCGGACGCGGTCGTGTCGTGTCCGGCGGACGCGGTCGTGTCGTTTCCGGCGGACGCGGTCGTGTCGGTCACGCCACGGTCGGTGTCCACGGTGTCGCGGCCGGTGACCGTGTCGCTGTCGGCGACGCCCGCCGCGTCCGCGGTGGTGTCGTACCCGGCCGCTCCGGCCACACGGTCATCGGTGGCGGGGAGGTCGCGACCGGCGGTGTCACCGGTGTGGTGCCCGCCAGCTGCGGCCGGGTCGGTCGGGGTCAGATCGGGGTCGACGCCGATCGTGCCGTCGTCCGCGCCGGTGCCGGTGCCGGTGCCGGTCGTGCCCGCGGCACCGCTGCCGAGGCCGTAGTGGTCGAAGATCCGGTCCTGCTCGCCGTCGCTCAGGTCGCCGTCGGCGTCGATGCGCGGGGCGTCCTTGATGCGGTCCTTGTCGTAGGCGACACGGAGTTCGTCGCCGGTCAGGTCGGCGCCCTCGAGGGGGACGAAGGACTCGGACGTGCCGAACAGCCCCGTCGAGACGCTGGCGAAGAGCGGGTGCCCGTCCTCGTTGTCGACGTAGACCTGCTTGACGGTGCCGACCTTCTGGCCGTCCGGGTCGATGACCTTGGCGCCGAAGACGCTGTTGATGGTGTTCGTGTCGATCATGGTCGTTCCTTCCGTTCGTGCTGTGGGGTTGCGGGCGTGTGAGTTCGTGGGGTGGTCGGAGCCGGACGTCAGCGACCGAGGCCGACGCGGTCCACCTTGCGGTGGTACCGCATGCCGGCCAGGCCACCGAGGACGGCGCCGACCAGGCTGATCACCGCGACCAGGACGACCGTGATGATGCCCGTGACGGTCAGGGCGCCCTCGTCGACGGGGATGCGCGGGAAGCTGTTGAGGTTCCCGAGCACGTTGAACTGGCTGCCGGCGACGGCGGTGACGATCGCCACGACGATCGCGATGACGACCGCCCAGATCCACACCGCGACACCCTGCTTGGCGCCGGAGAACCGTGCCATCCGGCCGGCGACGTATCCGCCTGCGACGTAGGCGACGAAGAGGATCACGGCGAGGGCGATGGCGCCGACGATGCCGACGACGTCGCCGTTCTTCGTGACGTCCTTCGCGGCACTGTCGACGTCACCGGCGTTCTGGCCGAGGCCGACGCCGGCGCCGACCGCGGTGAGGATCGCCGTGAGGATGACGGCGGTACCGGTGGCGGTGAGCCAGCCGAAGAACGCCGAGCCCCACTTGAAGCCGGCGAACTCGTCCTTCTCGCGCTCCAGGACGCTCTCTCGCTGGGTCGGTCCGCGGTCGGCGCGGGCGGCACCGCCGACGGCCGTCGCCGCTGCCCCGTCGCGGGTCCCGTGGTTCCGGGCCCCGTCCGGTCCGTCCTGGTCGTGTGCCGGGACGGCGTGCGAGGCCTCGCCATCGCGGTGCGCTCCCTCCGGGCCGGTGCCGTCGCTCGCTCCGGCGTGACGGACGGGCCGGGTGTCGTCGTCGGGTGTGCTCATGGCTGCCTCCTGGCGTGGTGCTCGTGCTGGTGTTCGATCCGCCCGGTACGGAACACCGGTGCGGGTGGGAGCGCGGGCAGACGATGACGGCCGTGCGGTTCGCGGACAGTCCCGCGGATCAGGCCGGAGGAGCCTCCTGGACCGTGACGCCGCGGACGCTCGGGGTGACGGCCGCGACCACGGTGGCGACGACGATGAGCACCGCGCAGCCGAGCAGGGTCGGTGTGGTTCCGACGGTGTGCGCGACTGGTCCGACGAGCGCCTCGCCGAACGGCACGGCGACGACCGACCCGACGGCGTCGTACGAGTAGACCCGGGCCAGGACGTCCCGCGGCACGTTCGTCTGCAGGGACTGGTCCCAGGCGATCGAGAAGACCTCGATGGCGGCCCCGGCGACGGCGAACGACACGATCAACGCCGGGACGGAGGGGCGGAGCGCCAGGGCGAGGACCGGTACCGCCGCGACGACCATCAGCGCCACACCGATGCCGAGCGCGTGTCGGGGGTGCCACCGGAGGGCGATCACCGCGCCGACCGCCAGTCCGACCGACAGCGCGGCGACGACGAGCCCCCAGGCCGCCCGGCCGAACGAGGCGTCCGCGACGACGGGTCCGAGCACCGCGGTCGCCCCGACGAAGGCGGCGTTGAGCACGGCGAACTGCAGGACGACGATCCAGACCCAGCGGCGGCCGACGAACTCACGCCATCCTTCGCGGAGGTCCGCGACGACCGAGGTGCGCTCGGGCCGGTCGGCCACGGCACGCTCGCGCGGCAGTCGCATGCGCGCGAAGAGGACCCCGGCGACGGCGAAGCCCGCTGCGTCGACGGCGAGCCCCCACCCCGGTCCGACCACCGCGACGAGTCCGGCACCGGCCGAAGCTCCGAGGATGCTCCCGCCGTTGAGCCCGAGCCGGAGCAGGGCGTTCGCCGGCCGGAGCTGCGCTTCGGGCACCGTGTCCGGCACGAGCGCGCCCGCGGCGGGCAGGCTGACGGCCGCGACCGCCCCGTTCAGGACGCTCAGCACCACGAGCGACGGGATGCTCGCCGACCCGGTGATGACGAGCACGGCCACTGCGGCCTGCGTGACGGCGGCCGCGGACGACGTTCCGACCAGGACCATTTCGCGGGGCAACCGGTCCGCGATCACCCCGCCGAAGAGCAGGACCGCGACGTTCGCGACCGACCGCGCCGCCACGACGAGGCCCAGGTCCGCGGCGGACCCGGTGAGGTCGAGCACCGCGAACGCCAGGGCGATCGGGGCGACCGCGTTGCCGAGGATGCTCGTCGTCCGCGCTGCCAGGAGCCACCGGAAGGGCGCGGAACGCAGCGGACCGAACTTGTCGACCGTGGTGCTCACGAGCGGCGGAGGGGGAACAGGGCGGCCGTGACCGACACCGGACGCGTGCCGGGTGTCCGCGGCGGACGGGCAGCGGCGTGCAGGATCGCGGACGCCTGGCCGATGTGCTGCACCACACGACGCCAGGTCTCCGGGTCGACCCACAGTTCGGCGTCGGTCGAGACGCCGGGACCGTCGACCTGGTCGCGGGCGCGTCGGCGGAGCTCCTCGGCCACGGCGTCGAGGTACACCAGCCGGTCCTCGGCCGCCTCGGGGTCGAGCGGATGCACCTCGTGGGCGTCGAACGGCACCGAGGAGGCCTCGTGTCGGTAGCGCTTCGCCTCACCACCCCGCAGCCGGACGACCTCGACGACCCGGACGAGCCCGGCCCGCTCCAGGACCCGGAGGTGGTAGCTCGCGGTCGCCTGGGACAGCCCGAGTTCCCGTCCGGCCTCGGCGGCGCTCATCGCGACGCCCGTCAGCAGGGACAGCAGTCGTAGGCGGATGGGGTGCGCGGTCGCGCGGAGTTCGTCGATCGTGGACACGGAGGCATCGTGGCAGTCGGGGGTCGGCACCGTCAAAGGGCCCTTTGGGGGTCGGGATCCGCACTCCTGCCGGCGGCGGTCACGGTCGTGCGTAGGCTCACCCCGTGACCACGGACACCACGGACGTCCTCGTCGTCGGCGGCGGACCGGTCGGCCTGTTCCTCGGCGCGCTCCTCGCAGCACGCGGCACCGCGGTCCAGGTCTGGGAACGCCGGACCACCGACCCCGTCGGCTCCCGCGCCATCGGGATCCACCCGCCGTCCCTCGACGCGTTCGCCGCGGTCGGCCTGGCCGGCCCCGTGCTCGAGGAGGCCGTCCTCGTCCGCACCGGTGTCGCCCGCAGTCGCGGTCGGGTCCTCGGCGCGCTGCCGTTCGCCCGCGTCTCGGACACGCACCCCTACGTGGCGACGCTCGACCAGCACCGCACCGAGACCCTGCTGCGCGAACGTCTCGACGCCAGCGCACCCGAGGCCCTCCGCACCGGCACCACGCTCGTCGACCTCGCCCGGCACGCCGACCACGTGGACGCGACCGGGACCGACCAGGATGGCCGCAGCGTCACCGTCCGGGCCTCGTTCGTCGTCGGTGCCGACGGCGCCCGGAGCGTCGTCCGCGACCTGCTCGGCATCGGCACGACCGGTCGGGACTACCCGGATCGGTACGTGATGGGTGACTTCGCCGACCCCGAGGACCCGGACGCCCGCGCCACGGCGCTCGTCGACGTCGGGCCGGCCGGGGTCGTCGAGTCCTTCCCCCTGCCCCACGGTCGCCGGCGCTACGTCGCCCTGCTGCACGCCGACGACCCGCTCGTCGACCCGGCCGCCCGGGCAGCCGCAGCGGACGCACCGGAGGCGGGACAGGCCTCCCGGCTGGCGGCGATCGTCCGCGAACGGACCGGCGTCGCACCGGACCCGACCACCTGCTCGATGCTCAGCGCGTTCCGTGTGCGGCGCCGTACCGCGGAGCGTGTCGGCGTCGGCCGAGTGGTCCTGGTCGGCGACGCGGCCCACGAGATCAGCCCGATCGGCGGGCAGGGCATGAACCTCGGCTGGCTGGACGCCGCGGAACTCGCACCGTTGCTCGCCGACGCGGTGCGGACCGGCGAGGCCGGCCCGTGGCCGTCATACGCGCGCCGCCGCCAGGCCGCCGCCCGTCGAGCGGGTCGGCAGGCCGAGGCGAACATGGCCCTCGGACGTGCCGTCACAGACGCGATCGGCATCGGCCGGGAGGCGCTGCTCCGGTCCGTCCTGGCCCTCCCGACCTCCGGTGCTCTCGCCCGGTTGTACGCGATGGCGTGGGCGTAGCCGGTCGGGTCGCCCGTGCCGTCGCTCAGCGGGCGGTGCGGTGCCGTCCGTACCGCTGGAACAGGGCCGCCCACCGAGGCAGGGTGCGCTGCTGGCCGGACACCACTGCCACCGCGGTGGGAGAGGGCGCGAATGCGAACCAGGGGCACACGGGGCACACGTGCAGCCACTCGTGGACGGCGAGACCGACGCCGTAGTACTGGTTCCGCGCGACGCGCAGCGGGCGGGAACACCGGGGACAGGACAGCTGCGCGCCGTCCCGTCCGAGCGCGGGGGTGGTCGTTCGTGTCACGTCGACAACTGGCATGGCCGGTCCTCTTCGATGTCCCGTCACGCACCGTTGCGTGACCGTGCGGTGAGCATACGACCGGACCCGCGGCGGTGCACGCCGGGGCGCGGTCCTGTCCGCAGAACGCGAGCGCCGGGCGCGCGCCGAGTCGGCCGCCCGGTCCGACCAGGGACGGACCGGGCTGGGCGCGACCGGGGTCAGGCGGTCACGGCGTGCGGGTACTCGGCCGCACGACCCTGGAACGCCAGGATCGCGTCGTTGCGGACCCGCCCGTCCTCGATCTCCACTGCACGACGGATGGTGTCGGACTCCGCCCAGGCCGACGGACCGGACATCACGGTCCGGAGGAACGGCATCAGCGCCTCGCTGATCTCCCACGTCGACGAGTTCCAGAGCAGCGACGGGCTGTGGTCCACGGCGTAGTAGTTCGTCGAGTCACCCACCGTGATCATCGGCTCGGCGAAGGAAGTGGAGCGAGCCCAGCTGAAGCCCATGCCCTCGTCGATCGACACGTCGACGATGAGACTCCCCGGCCGGAAGGCGTCGAGGTCCTCGGTGCGCAGGTACGTGAGCGGGGCGTTGGGGTCCTGGAGCGTGCAGTTCACGACGATGTCGTTCTCCGCCAGGTACGGCGCCAGCGGCACCGGGCCGTCGGGCGTTCGCACCGTGCTCGCGAAGGGCGTGTGGTCGTCGTGCTCGAACTGCAGGATGTCGACCGACGGGATCGGCGACCCGACCGCCGCGATGTCCCGGTTGGTCAGGACGCGGACGTCGTGGACGCCGTGCGCGTTCAGCGCGGTGACGGCTCCCCGCGCGGTGGCCCCGAACCCGATCACGACGGCGGTGAGACGTCGGCCGTAGTCCCCCGTGGAGCCGCAGAGCTGCAGGGCGTGGAGCACCGAGCAGTACCCGGCGAGCTCGTTGTTCTTGTGGAAGACGTGCAGGCCGAAGCCGCCGTCCTCCCGCCAGTGGTTCATCGCCTCCCAGGCGATCAGGGTCAGACGCTTGTCGATCGCGAGCTGCGTCAGGGCCTGGTCCTGCACACAGTGCGGCCAGCCCCAGAGCACCTGGCCGTCGCGGAGGTCGGCGAGGTCGGCGGCCAGGGGCTTCGGCAGGAGCACCACGTCGGACGTGGCGATGATCTCGTCACGGGTGGCCATCCCGGCGACGAGTGGCTCGAGGTCACGGTCGGGGACGCCGAACCGGTCCCCGTACCCCCGCTCCAGCACCATCCGTGCGCGCAGGTCCGGGTCGATGCGGCCGAGGTGGGCAGGGTGGATCGGCAGGCGACGTTCGTCGGCCTTCCGGGAGACAGCCAGCACCCCGAGCCGGAGCAGGTGGGGGGTCGGCGTGGTTTCGGTCATGGTGCACTGTACGGCGCGCCCGGCCTGCGACTCACGCGACGAGTGCGGCGCCCGCGATCCCGAGTTCGACCACGAGCACGAGTGACGACGCGATGACGAGCCGGAACAGGGCGCGGGTCGGCGGACCGGTGAGCACGAGCCGCACCCCGACCGCCGCGAGCACGACCACGACGACGGCACCGATGACCGCGAGCAACGCACCGGCTCCGCGGACCGGGTCGTCCCCGCCGAGCTGCCCGAGCAGCACCAGGACGGCAGCGACGACGAGCGAACCGAACGCCACGATCCCGGACGCGTGCAGCCCCAGGCGGTGCGGGAACCCGCGGACACCGGTGGCCGCGTCGTCGACCAGGTCGGGCAGGACGTTCGTGCAGTGGATCGCGACGCCGAACACCGCCCCGGTGGCGATCGCCCACGTCGCCGGCCACCCACCGTCGGGTCCGGCAGCGACCGCGACGACCGGCAGCAGCCCGAACGCGACGACGAACGGCGCGACCGAGGCCGCCGTCCGCTTCAGCCCCGCGTCGTAGGCCCACCCGGCCGCGACGAGGACCACGTGAGCGACGGCGGCGACCGGACCGAGGAACAGCGAGAGCACGACGGCGACACCGGCGGTCGCGAACGCGGCGGTCCGGACCGTGGTGACGGCGACGAGCCCGCGGGCGACGGGTTTGTCGCTCCGCCCGACGGCCCGGTCGCGGTCGGCGTCGATCCAGTCGTTGGCGAGCCCGATCGACAGCTGCCCGGCGACCACGGCGAGCGCCACCAGGACGACGACCCGGAACGGGTGCCCGACCGCGGTGGCGATGACCGCCGCCAGGACGGTGACGGTGACGGTGGGACCCGGGTGCGAGGACGCGAACAGCAGGCGGATGGTGGAGGGCCTGCGCGGAGAGGTCACCCGGCCAGCGTACGGAAGCGGTGGACGGCCGGTCCCGCTCCGTGGACATCCTGGATGGTGTCCGGCCCGACGCGGCCTAGGTTCCGAGCAGCGTCGACCCCGGCGCGGGAGGAACGACCATGACCACCACCACGAACACCCCGCCCGGCCGCACGGGCTTCCTGCGTCGGATGACGTTCGCCTGCGCCTGGGGTGAGGGCCTGGACGGCTTCGACCTGGGTGTCATCAGCGTCGCGCTCCCCGCGATCACCGTCGCGCTCGGGCTGGACCCCGTGCTCGCCGGGCTGATCGGGGCCAGCTCGCTGATCGGGATCTTCATCGGGGCGCCCCTCGCCGGGTGGCTGACCGACCGGTTCGGGCGGAGGCGGGTCTTCACGATCGACGTGCTCGCGTTCATCGTGCTCGGACTCGCGCAGGCGTTCGTCGCCGACGGGTGGCAACTGTTCGTCGTCCGGGTGCTGCTCGGGGTCGCGATCGGTGCCGAGTACGCGATCGGGGCCGCGATGCTCGCCGAGTTCGCGCCGGCGGCGGACCGCGGGCGACGTCTCTCCGGGCTGCTCGTCTGCTGGTACGGCGGGTACCTGATCGCCGTCGTCACCGCGTACGTGATGATCGACGCGTTCGACCTCAGCTGGCGGTGGGTGCTCGTCACGAGCGCCCTGCCCGCGGTGGTCACCGCGATCGCCCGGATCGGGTTCCCGGAGTCGCCGCGGTGGCTGCTGTCCCGCGGCCGGGTGGACGAGGCACGCGCGATCGTCACGGCGCACCTGGGCGGTGAGGCGTACTTCCGCGAGGAGCAGTACGCGGCCGAGGAGCAGCGCGCGGGCGGCTACCGGGTGCTGTTCTCGAAGGACAACCGGCAGCGGCTGGCGTTCATCTCGCTGTTCTGGGCGTGCAACGTCGCCCCGTACTTCGCGATCTTCACGTTCGCGCCGACGGTGCTCGACGCCCTGCGCCTGCAGAACGAGGCCGCGGGCACCATCACGGTCAACGCGATGGCTGCGGTCGGTGCGTTCGTCGGCATGCTCACGATCGAACGGCTCGGCCGTCGTCGCCAGCTCATCCCGCCGTTCTGGATCATGGCGGTCGCCCTGGCCGTGGTCGGGGTCTGGGGGTCGGCACCCGCCGTCGTGGTGGTGCTCTGCTTCGCGGTGTTCTCCTTCATGAACGCCGCCCAGGGCAACCTGACGGCGGTCTACCCGATCGAGGTGCTGCCGACCGAGGTCCGCTCCACCGGGGTCGGTTTCGCCGCCGCCTGCAGTCGGATCGGTGCTGCTGCCGGCACGTTCCTGCTGCCGGTCGGGATCTCGTCGATCGGCATCGGCGCGTGCATGCTCATCGCGGCGGCGGTGTGCGTCGCCGGCGGGATCCTGTCGCAGCTCATGGCACCGGAGACGACGGGTCGCGGTCTGCACGAGACGAGTACGCAGCCGCTGCGCCAGCAGGTGCCGACGGGTCGGTGACGGGCGGCTCGGTGACGGACGGCTCGGCGGCCGCGACCGGGGCTGCGACCGCCCCGGTGCGGCGGCGACGCCGTGCCCCGAGCAGACCGGAGGCCAGCGCGATCCCGGCGAGCACGACGAGCCCGCCGACCGGTTCGTTCCACCGCAGCGGCTCGCCGAGCACCAGGACGCCGAGCGCGACGCCGACGACCGGTGTCAGGTAGGTCACGGTGGAGGCGCGCCCCGCGCCCCATGCGCCGACCAACCGGGTGTTCCATGCGTAGGCCAGCCCGGTGCCGACGGCACCGAGCGCGACCATGGCGCCCACGACCCTCCAGTCCAGTTGCACCGGACCCGTGGCGACGACGGGCGCGACGACGAGCATCAGCCCGGCGGCCAGGGTGAGCTGCACCGTCGCGACGGTGGTCGGGTCGTACCCGCCGCCGACGCCGAAGCGGCGGAGCCACGCCAGGCCGACGCCGTAGGAGGCGGTCATGCCGAGCAGCGCGACCTGCCCGGGGACACTCGCCAGCACCTGCGGATCGCCGAGGACGTCCCACGGTCCGACCAGGACCAGCACCCCGACGATGCCCAGGAGGATCCCGCCGACCTGCCGGCGGGTGAGCCGCTCGGTGGGGACCAGGACGGCCAACGCCAGCAGCGTCATGATCGGCGTCGTCGCGTTGTAGATGCTCGCGAGTCCCGACGGCACGGTCTGCTCCGCCCACGCCATCAGCGACGACGGCACCGCGTTGAGGAACACCGCGACGACGAGCAGGTGCCCCCAGACGCGCTTCTCGCGCGGCCAACGACGGCGTGTGACCAGGAGCACCACGACGAGCGTCAACGCACCGAGCACGGTGCGGACGGTGGCCACCTGCTGCGGTGCCAGACCGTCGAGCCCGATCTTCGCGAAGAAGAAGCTCGAGCCCCAGGTCAGGGCGACGAGCACGTAGAGGAGGGCGTTCATGTGGCCTAGTCTCGGCACAGCACGCACATGCGGCAAACGCATGGACCTCATGTCGACATGAAGGACACGCATGACCGTCTCGCTCCCGCAACTCCGCGCCTTCGTCGCCACCGTGGACGCCGGCTCGTTCACCACGGCGGCCGTGGTGCTCGGGGTCGGCCAGTCCGCCGTCTCCCACGCCGTGGCCGGGTTGGAACGCGAGGTCGGCGGTCCCGTGGTCCGCCGCGGCACGGCCGCCGTCCCGACCCCGCTGGGCGACCGTCTGCTGGCCCACGCCCGCGGCGTGCTCGCCTCCGTCGACGCCCTGGAGGCCGTGGTCCGGCCCGCCACGGCCCGCGGCACCGTGCGCCTGGCCGCCGTGCCGACCGTGTGCCAGGGACTGCTCCCACGGCTCCGGGAACTCTGGTCGGTGACGCTGCCGGACGTCGACGTGCAGGTCTACGAGGGCGACGACGACGAAATGCCGGAGTGGCTCGAGGCCGGCACCGTCGACGCTGCCGTGCTCGTCGACCCGGTCACCGTCCCCGATGGCGGGGTCGTCGTGGCGACGGACGAGATGGCCGCCGTGGTCCGGCGCGACCACCCGCTCGCCGGAGCCGAGGCGCTGACGCTCGACGACCTCCACGACGACGGCCTGGTCGCCGGCGGCGGGGGTTGCGAGCACCAGATCCAGCGGATGCACGAGATCGCCGGGCAGCCTTTCCGGTACGCCCACCGCGTCCGGGAGATGAGCACCATGTTCGGGATGATCGAGCGCGGCGAAGGGGTGTCGATCGTGCCGACGCTCGGCCGCGTGATGCTGCCCGCCGGGCTCGTGATGCTGCCGGTGGCACCACGGTACGAGCGGACCCTGGTGCTGTCCGGACCGTCGTCCCGACCGTGGCACCCCTTGGCGCGGGCGCTCGTCGACGCGGTGTGAGCGGCATCCACGTCGACCCCGTCACCAGGCGCGCTCGGCAGGATGGGGCGATGTCGGAGACCTACGTCAAGACCTTCACCAGCCCGGACGAGGCCGCTGCCGAGGCGGCCGGACTGGAGTGGCTCGCCGAGGCCGAGGACGCCGGCGGCACCCGCGTCGCCCGGGTCATGGCTCGTCCGCGCCCGACGGTGCTCGAACTCGAGTTCGTCTCCGACACGGCACCGTCGACCGCCCAGGCGGAGCGCTTCGGCCGCTCACTCGCCCACACCCACGCTGCCGGCGCGTCACACTGGGGAGCACCGTCGCCCGGGTTCCCGGCGAACGGGCCGCTGCGGATGGGCCGCTCGCGGACACCGTTCGTCCCCGCGACCGAGGCACCGGAGCGCTGGGGCGAGTTCTTCGCCGAGTACCGGATCCGCGACTACGTGCAGCGCATCGTCGACGCGGGCGGCTACGACCGGTCCGAGGCCGCGGTGTTCGAGCGCGTGTGCGACCGCCTGGAGGACGGCACGCTCGGCTCGCCGCAGCCCGCGCTGGTCGGGGACGGACCCGCCCGGCTGCACGGTGACCTGTGGGCCGGGAACGTGCTGTGGCCGCGGGATGCGTCCGAGCCGACGGGCGCGGTGCTCATCGACGCGAACCCGCACGGCGGGCACGCCGAGACGGACCTGGCGTTGCTCGCACTGTTCGGGTTGCCCCGACTGCAGACCGTCCTGGCCGCGTACGACGCCGAGTCGCGCCTGGCCCCCGGGTGGCAGGAGCGCGTCGAGCTGCACCAGCTCGCACCCCTGCTGTTGCACGTCCTGCTGTTCGGCGGCTCCTACACGGACGCGGCGCTCCGGGCAGCTCGCCGCTACGCCTGACACCGCGGTCGTCGGGCTCGCCGTCGTCGGCTCGCCGTCGATCTCGCCTACGCTGGTCGGCGGTACCTCGCTGCAGGAGTCCTCGCGGCGACCGAACGGCCCCCTCGCGCTCACCAGCGACGCGAACGGCGGAGCCGCCCATGACCCGCGTGTTCCGCTGCGCGACCGAGCCACACCGATGAAAGGCACATCGCCGCCATGCCCGCTCCCCAGCACGCCCTCGACCTCAAGCAACCCGCACCGCTCAAGCGCGGCGCCCTGCGCGTCACTCCGCTCGGCGGACTCGGTGACGTCGGTCGGAACATGACGCTCTTCGAACACCGCGGCAAGTTGCTCGTCGTGGACTGCGGTGTGCTGTTCCCGGAAGAGACGCAGCCGGGCATCGACGTGATCCTCCCGGACTTCACCGCCGTGCGGGACCGCCTCGACCAGGTGGACGGCATCGTCCTCACGCACGGGCACGAGGACCACATCGGTGGGGTGCCGTACCTGCTGAAGGAACGCCCGGACATCCCGGTGATCGGCTCCAAGCTCACCCTCGCGTTCATCACCGCGAAGCTGCAGGAGCACGGCATCACCCCGGTGACGCACGAGGTCGCGGCGGGCGACCGGCACGCCGCCGGACCGTTCGACCTGGAGTTCGTCGCCGTCAACCACTCCATCCCGGACGGCCTGGCGGTCGCCATCCGCACCAGTGCCGGCACGGTGCTGCACACGGGTGACTTCAAGATGGACCAGTTCCCGCTGGACCACCGTCTGACCGACCTCAACGCCTTCGCCCGCCTCGGGGACGAAGGGGTCGACCTGTTCATGACGGACTCGACCAACGCCGAGGTCCCCGGCTTCACGACGGCCGAGCAGGAGATCGGTCCGGCGATCGACCGCGTGTTCCGCGAAGCACCGAAGCGCATCGTCGTGTCGAGCTTCGCCAGCCACGTGCACCGGATCCAGCAGGTCCTCGACGCCGCGAAGCGCCACGGCCGCAAGGTCGCCTTCGTCGGCCGGTCCATGGTCCGGAACATGGGCATCGCCGCCGACCTCGGCTACCTGCACATCCCGGACGGCCTGGTGGTCGACCTCAAGCAGCTCGGGAAGCTCCCCGACCACAAGAGCGTCCTGATCTGCACCGGTTCCCAGGGCGAGCCGATGGCCGCGCTGTCGCGGATGGCACGTCGCGAGCACATCATCAAGGTCGGCGAGGGCGACACGATCCTGCTGGCGAGCTCCCTGATCCCGGGCAACGAGAACGCGATCTACGGCGTCATCAACGGCCTCATCCGCTGGGGTGCCACGGTCGTGCACAAGGGCAACGCGAAGGTGCACGTGTCCGGTCACGCCAGCGCCGGCGAGCTGGTGTACTGCTACAACCTCGTCAAGCCGAAGAACGTCCTGCCCGTGCACGGCGAGTGGCGTCACCTCGTGGCGAACGCCGAGCTGGCGGTGCGGACCGGTGTCCCGGAGGACCGTGTCCTCGTCGTCGAGGACGGCGTCGTGGTCGACCTCGATCGTGGCAAGGCCCGCATCGCGGGGCGCATCCCGGCCCCGTACGTCTTCGTCGACGGATCGACCATCGGCGTGGCGACCGAGGCGGCGCTGAAGGACCGCCTGTCGCTCGCGGAAGAGGGCCACATCACGGTGCTCGGCATCTTCGACGAGGGCACGCAGCGGCTCGTCGACCCGGTCGAGTTCCTGCCGAAGGGCTTCGTCGAGGAAGCCGGCTGGATGACCCACGCCGAGCAGGTCGCGTCGAAGGCGATCGCCGAAGCCACCAGGCGGGGACACATCGACGGCGCCGCGGCGGAACACGCCATCGCCGAGGGGCTCGAGCGGTGGTTCCTCCGTCGACACCGCCGCACTCCGGTCATCACGGCGGTCGTCGTCGACGCCGACTGAGGTCGCTGGCCGGACGGCCCACGGCTGACAACACCGGACCCCGTCGAGCGGTTGCGCCGCCGGGGTCCGGTGCCGACCCGACTCCGCTCACCGGGGCTCTCACCGGTGGCGGGTCGGGTCGTTGACTTTCGGTTTACAGCGCTGTAAACATGGGCTGGCGCAATGGAGCGCGAGAGGGAGTGACCATGGTCATGAGCAGCACAACGGCACGGACGGCGCTGAGCCGCCGCGGGTTCCTGGCGGGCGCGGTCGGCGGACTCGGCCTCGGGACACTGGCGCTCGCCGGGTGTTCGGCCCCTTCCGCCGCCGGCACCGCTGCGGGTGGGACGACCCTGCGCTTCTACGAGCAGAAGCAGGAGGTCATCGCCTACTTCGACGACCTGCTCCGCCGCTTCGAGCGGGAGAACTCCGGCGTGCGCGTCGTGCACGACAGCACCGGCGCCATCGCCCCACAGTTCGTCCGCGGGGAGCCGGCAGACGTCGGATGCTTCAACGACAACCTCGAACTCGCGCGCTACATCGAGCGTGGCGTGCTCCGTGACCTGAGCGACCTGCCGTCGGCGGGCCGGGTCCGGGAGAGCATCGACGGCCTGACGAACCAGTACGCGAAGTACGAGGACCGCACGAGCGTGCTGCCGTTCTCGCTCGCGGCGGCCGGGGTCATCTACAACAAGCGGATCTTCGCCGAGCAGGGCCTGCCCGTGCCGACCACCTGGGACGAGTTCGTGGACGTCTGCACGGCGCTGCAGAAGGCCGACATCACCCCGGTGTACGCGACCGACCGGGACACCTGGACCCTCTGGCAGGGCCTGTTCGACTACTCGGTCGGGAGCCTCGTCGACACCGGCTCGTTCTTCCGGAAGATGAAGGCTCTCGGGACCGACGTCGGGCCGGATGCCGAGGTGTCGTTCGAGAAGGACTTCGCCCTGCCCATGGAGCGCGCGAAGACGATCTCGTCGTTCTTCAACCCCGACCACGCCACCCGCTCCTACGCGGACGGCAACCTCGCCTTCGGGCAGGGCAAGGCCGCGATGTACCTGCAGGGACCGTGGGCCCTCGGTCAGATCGCCCTGGTGGACGAGGAACTGCCGGTCGGCACGTTCGCCCTGCCCGTCTCGAACGACCCGGGCGACCGCAAGGCCCGGGTCAACATCGACCTCGGATTGTGGATCCCCACCACGACCCCGCACCTCGACCAGGCGCAGGAGCTCGTCGAGTTCCTTATGCAGCCGGACGTCATCAACGCCTACAACCGCGACAACCTGGCGTTCTCGACCACCGAGAACGCTCCCCCGCAGACCGACGAGCGACTCGAGGGGCTCCAGCAGTACGTCGACGACGGCGCCTTCTACCAGGGTGCCGGCACCTTCATCCCCACCTCCATCCCGCTCGGCAACTACCTGCAGACGGCCATCCGCGGCGGGGACTTCGACTCGATGCTGCGGCGGCTCGACACCGACTGGCGACGCCTCGCCGGACGCTCGGCGACGGTCTGACCGGCGCGACCAGCACCCGTCGGACCGAACCCGGAACCCAGGAGCGATCATGACCATGCAGACCCCACTGACCCCCGAGACGCAGGACCCGCGTCCCGGTCCCGCCACGGCAGCGACCCGGGTGCACCGACGCGTCGGCTCGCTGCACCGCACCGAGGGCATGTACTACCTGTTCCTCGTCCCCGCGCTCGTGCTGTTCACGGCGTTCGTCGTCGCCCCGGCGTGCGTGGGCATCTTCTACAGCTTCACCGACTACCTCGGGTTCGGGCAGTGGCACTTCCTGGGTCTGGCGAACTACCGCGCACTCGTGTCCGACCCGGCGATCCTCGGGTCCTACGGGTTCACGCTCGGCTTCGCGGTCGTGACGGTCATCGTCACCCAGGTGATCGCACTGACGCTCGCCGTCGCCCTGTCGAAGCGCGTCCGCTTCGCCGCCGGCCTGCGGTCGGTGTTCGTCATCCCGATGGTGGTGTCCGGGATCGTCGTCGCCTACGTCTTCAACTACATGTTCTCGAACACGCTGCCGGCGTTCGCCACCTCCGTCGGCTTCGGCCCGCTCGAGCAGAGCATCCTCGGTGACCCGAACCTGGCGTGGCTCGCCATCGTCGTGGTCTCCGCCTGGCAGACGATCCCCGGCGCCCTGCTCATCTACACGGCGGGACTGACCTCGATCCCGTCGGACGTCTACGAGGCCAGCTCGCTCGACGGCGCCGGCACGTGGAAGCAGCTGCGGTCGATCACCCTGCCGCTCATCAGCGGGTTCATCGTGATCAACACGGTGCTCGGCGTGAAGGGCTACCTCGGCGCCTACGACGTCATCGTCGGCCTGACCAACGGCGGACCCGGTTCCGCGACGAGCAGTGTCGCGATGACGATCTTCACCGGCTTCACCAGCGGCGACTACGCCTACCAGATGGCCAACGCGACCGTCTTCTTCATCATCACCGTCCTCATCTCGGTCCTGCAGCTCGCAGTGACGCGCGGAAGGAACCTCCGACTCGCATGAGCGCCATCGACACCCGGTCCCCCGCGACCGCAGCCGCCCGCACCACCCCCGGTCAACCGCGTCGCCGCCGGCTCGACCGGGTGAACTGGCCGCTGACGGTCATCCTGGCGATCGCCTCGCTGAGCGTCCTCATCCCGCTGTACGTCACCGTCGCGATGGCGTTCAAGACGAGCGCGCAGGCCGTGGACGGGAACGCCCTGTCCCTGCCGCTGCCGTTCAACCCGGCGAGCTTCGCCGAGGCGTGGCAGCTCACGCGCTTCCCGATCTCGTTCTCGGTGTCGCTCGGCGTCGCCGCGCTCACCGTCGTCGCGACCCTGCTGCTCAGCTCGTTCGCGTCGTACGCGGTCGTGCGGAACTGGCACCGCCGGTTCTTCCGCTGGTCGTTCGTCTACCTGCTCGCCGCGATGTTCCTGCCGTTCCCGGTGGTCGCCCTGCCGCAGATCAAGCTCACCGCGATGATCTCGCTGGACAACCCCGTCGGCGTCGCGATCCTGCACGCCATGTTCCAACTGTCGTTCAGTGTGCTGCTGTACTCGGCGTTCCTCCGGTCCATCCCCGTCGAGCTGGAGGAGAGCGCCCGCATCGACGGCGCCTCCACGTGGCAGATCTTCTGGCGCGTCATCCTGCCGCTGCTCGGGCCGATGAACGCCACCGTCGGCATCTTCGCGTTCCTCGCCAGCTGGAACGACTTCATGATGCCGTCGCTCATCACCGCCGACCCCGGACTGCAGACGTTGCCCGTCGTGCAGAACATCTTCCAGAGCCAGTTCGGCACGAACTACAACGTCGCCTTCGCCTCGTACCTGATGGCGATGGCACCGACGATCGTCGTCTACCTGTTCGCGCAGCGCTGGGTGATCAGCGGCGTGACGCAGGGCGCCGTCAAGAGCTGAGCCGAGCCTCCAGACCGACCCCGGCCCGACCGGCCGAGACAGGACCACCACCCGTGACCACGTCGCCACTGCCCACCATCCGCCCGTTCCCCGGTTCCGACCCGGTCGCGTCCCCGGACGCGACCGTCACCGGCGACCACTGGCGGGTCACCGTCCTCCGCGACGGGCTGTTCCGGGTCGAGTGGAGCGAGGACGGCGGGTTCGAGGACCGCGCCTCGACCTTCGCGATCCGGCGACGGCTGGACGTCCCCGAGTACACCGTCATCCGCCGCGGCGAGGGGGTCGAGGTGACGACCGACCGCGCCACCCTGCGCTACGACGGTCGGCCCTTCTCCTCGGCCGGCCTGGTCGTCGAGACCTCCGGCCCCGACGCCAACCGGTGGCGGTACGGACAGGAGGCCCGTGACCTGGGTGGCACCGGACGCACCCTCGACGACGTGGACGGGCGGATGCCGCTCGAGTCCGGCATCCTGGCGCGCGACGGCATCGTCATGCTCGACGACAGCGAGTCGTTCCTGTTCGAGGACGACGGCTGGGTCGGCAGCCGGATCCCCGGCCGCCGGGACGTCAGCGTGTTCGCGTACGGGCGCGACTACGGCGAGGCACTGCGTGCCTTCCACGCCGTCTCCGGTGCGCCGACGCTGATGCCACGCTGGGCGCTCGGCAACTGGTGGAGCCGGTACCACCCGTACTCGGACAGCTCCTACCTGGCGCTGCTCGACCGGTTCGACGAGGAACGCCTGCCGTTCTCCGTCGCGGTGATCGACATGGACTGGCACCGGGTCGACTCCGTGCCGGCGCGCTTCGGCAACGGCTGGACCGGGTACTCGTGGGAGCCGTCGCTGTTCCCCGATCCGCAGGGCTTCCTCGCCGAACTCCACCGGCGTGGGATGCGCACCACGCTGAACCTGCACCCCGCCGACGGGGTCCGGGCCTTCGAGGACGCCTACCCCGCGATGGCCGAGGCGCTCGGCGTCGACCCCGACACCGAGCAGACGATCGGCTTCGACCCCACCGACCCGGACTTCCTCCGGGCGTACTTCGAGGTCCTGCACCGTCCGCTCGAGGAACAGGGCGTCGACTTCTGGTGGATCGACTGGCAGCAGGGCCGGACGTCCTCCGTCCCGGGGGTGGACCCGCTCTGGGTGCTCAACCACTTCCACCTGTTGGACTCGGCCCGCGATGGTGGTGCCGGCATGACGTTCTCCCGCTACGCCGGCCCCGGCAGCCACCGGTACGCCGTCGGCTTCTCCGGGGACGCCGTCGTCTCGTGGGCGTCGCTGGCGTTCCAGCCGGAGTTCACCGCGACCGCCGCGAACATCGGGTACCCCTGGTGGAGCCACGACATCGGCGGCCACACCCGCGGTGTCCGGGACGACGAACTCGCCACCCGGTGGGTGCAGTTCGGGGTGTTCTCCCCCGTCATGCGGCTGCACTCGGCGAACAACCCGTTCATCCGCAAGGAGCCCTGGGTGTTCCCCGCCGAGCCGCGGGCCGCGATGGGTGACGCGCTGCGCTTCCGGCACCGACTCGTGCCGTACCTGCACACGATGAACCACCTCGCCGCCGCCGGCACACCGCTCGTCCGACCGATGTACCACCTGGAACCGCACCGGGACGAGGCCTACCGCGTCCCGAACGAGTACGCCTTCGGCACCGAGCTCGTCGTCGCGCCGATCGTCGAACCGCGCGACCCCGTGACCCTGCGCGGTCGCGCCCGGGCCTGGCTGCCGGCGGGGACCTGGACGGACGTCTTCACGGGCACCACCTACGCCGGCGACCGGTTCGTGGACCTGCACCGGAGCCTCGAGACCATCCCCGTGCTGCTCCGTGCCGGCGGGATCCTGCCGCTCGCCGCACCGGACGAGGTCGACGCGACCGTCAACCCGGCGGCCCTCGAGGTGCTCGTCGCGCCCGGGGCCTCCGGGTCGTTCACGCTCGTGGAGGACCGCGAGGGGCCCGAGGACCCGGACGGCGGCGTCTGCCGGACGACGCTGACCTGGGACCGGAGCACGGCCTCCTTCCGGATCGACCCGGCGGACGGCGACGTCGACAGCGTGCCCGTCCGGCGACGGTGGCGGATCACGTTCCTCGGCTCGCCCGCGGACGGGCAAGAGGTGCAGGTCGTCGCGGCCGACCGCTTCTCCGTGGACCTGGACGTCGTGACGGACGAGGGTGCGACGCTCACCCTCGCCGGCGCGCCGACCGTCGGAGTCGACGCCCGGGACGCCGCCCGGCAGCTGCTGGAGAGCGCCCAGGCGGGGAACGCCGAGAAGCTCACCGCGTGGGAGGTCGTGGACCGGGACGTCCCGCGATCCGACCGACTCGTGGAGCTGGAGACCGTCGGGCTGCCCGACTCGCTCCGGAGCGCGCTCGTGGAGCTGCTCGGGAGCGTGCACCCGGAGGGACGCTGACGGTCCGACCGCAACGCGCGACCTCGGCGGCATCTCGCAGCGGTACTCCGTTGCGGGCCGCCGCCGACGTTGCGTTCCGCGGTGGGTTCAGCCGCACCGCCTAGCCTGGGCCGATGACGGACGAGCAGGCGGGCACCCCGGTCCTCGCGTTCTTCGACGTGGACAACACCCTGATCCACGGCGCGAGCGCGTTCCACCTGGTGCGCGGGCTCCGTGCCGCCGGACTCATCACGATGCGGGACATCGTCAGCGCCGGGTGGAAGCACGCGCGCTTCAAGGTCCGCGGCGAGAACGACCGGCACCTGGCCTCCGCCCAGACCCGCGGGCTCGAGGTGATCACGGGCATCACCGTCGCCGACATGGCGAAGCTGTCCGACGACGTCTACGTCCGCCACACCGCTGCGACGGTGTGGCCGGAGACCGCCGCACTCGCGCAGGAGCACCTGGCGAAGGGCCACGAGGTGTGGCTCGTGACCGCGACACCGACGTTCCTGGCAGAGGTGATCGCCCGCAGCCTCGGGCTCACCGGTGCGCTCGGCAGCGTCTTCGAGACCAGTGACGGCGCCTACACCGGCCGCCTCGAGGGTGCGTTCCTGCACGGCGAGCACAAGGCCGTCGCTGCCCGTCGGCTGCTCACCGACACCGGGGCCGACCCCGCCGCGTGCTGGGCGTACTCCGACTCCCGCCACGACATCCCGCTGCTGTCGCTCGTCGGGCACCCGGTCGTGGTGAACCCGGACCAGGGGCTCGCCGCGCATGCTCGTGCCTCCGGCTGGCCGTCCATGCGACTGCAGCGGGCGAGCATCCGGGAGGCCCGTCGCCGGGTCCGACGGGACGCCGCGACCGCAGGCGGTACGCCCGGCACCTGAGCCCGTCGAGCGGGTCCGATCGCCGACCGGTAGCGGTCAGTCGACCGACCCGTCGGGGTACGGTGCGCTCTCCCCCACCAGGATCCGGTGCCCGACGGTCACGGCGCGCCCCTCCCCGGGACGCCCGGCGATCCGCTCCTGCAGGCGGTCCAGGGCGGCCTCGGCGAGCGCCACGGTGTCCGGCGCGACCGACGTCAGGCTCGGGACCAGACTGGCGGCGAGGCCGATCGCGTCCCACCCGACGACGGCGATGTCCCGCGGTGCTTCGAGTCCGCGCAGGCGCATCGCCCGGAGTGCACCGACGGCAGCGAGGTCGTCACGGCACAGCAGCCCGTCGATGGACAGGCCGGCGTCGAGCGCCTGCCCGAACGCGTGCTCGGCCCCGCGGGCGTCGCCGACCTCGCGCGCGACGCAGAGCGACGCGTCGAACGGCAGGCCGGCCGCGGTCAGGCCGTCGCGGTACCCCTCCAGGCGGAAGGCGGAGGTGCGGGACTGCTCGCCGACCTCGTGTCCGAGGAACCCGATGCGCCGACGTCCGAGGGCGGCGAGGTGGGCGACGGCCTCGGACGCCGCGAGCACGTTGTCGATCGCCACGAGGTCGCTTCCCGGTGGCCGGACGTCCTCGCCGAGGAACACGACGGCGGTGTCCCCGCGGGCGCTGTCGATCTCGGTCGGCGTGAGGACCTGGGGGTGGATGACGACCCCGTCGACGACGCCGGCTTCGCGTCCGCGGACGGCGGAGAGCTCGCCGCCGGGTGCACCCGCCGTCTCCTCGAGCAGGAGCTGGTAGCCGCGGTCGGCGCAGACGCGCGAGAAGACGTGCGCGAGTTCGGCGAAGTACGGTCGCCGGAGGTCGGGGAACGCGAAGGCGAGCATGTTCGTGCGACCGGTCGCCAGGCTGCGGCCGGAGACGTTCGGCCGGTAGCCGAGGGCGTCGATGGAGTGCTGCACGCGGGTCCGCATGGCGTCGCTGACGTGCCGGTAGCCGCGCACGACGTTGGACACGGTCTTCATGGAGACGCCGGCGTGCTCCGCGACGTCCTGCAACGTGACCTGGCCCACGCGCTCACCGTACCGCGGCCGTCGACGCGCACCCGCCGCGACCCGGGTCGTTGACGGCTCGTTTACAGCGCTGTAAATTGCACCACCATGAGCACCGTCGCTTCCCCGGCCCCCGTCGTCGTCCCCGACGTCCCCCTCGCGAGCCGACAGGACGGTCGCTACCCCCGGCCACAGATGCTGCGGCACCACTGGACCGACCTCAGCGGCACCTGGTCCTTCCGACACGACGACGCGGACACCGGAGCGGACTCGGGATGGACCACGGGCCTCCCGGACCCGCTCGAGATCACGGTGCCGTTCCCGCCCGAGTCGACGGCCTCCGGCATCGGCGACCCGGGGTTCCACCCCGTCGTCTGGTACGCCCGGACCATCCGCCGGGCAGAACTCGACGCCGCGGGTCACGGGCCCGAGCGGCCGCGCCTACTGCTGCACTTCGGCGCCGTCGACCACCGGGCGCAGGTCTGGATCGACGGCCGGTTCGTCGGCGAGCACGAGGGCGGCCACACCCCGTTCTCGTTCGACGTCACCGCGCTGCTGGCCGAGGCCGGCGAGGACGCCGGTCCGACCGAGCACCTCCTCGTCGTCCGCGCCGAGGACGACCCCCTCGACGTGACGCAGCCGCGCGGCAAGCAGGACTGGCACGAGGACGCGCACGCCATCTGGTACCGACGCACGACCGGCATCTGGCAGCCGGTCTGGCTGGAGGCCGTGCCCACCACCGCGATCAGCACCCTCCGGTGGACCCCGGCCGGACCCACGGCCGTTGACCTGACCGTCCGGTTCCGTGGGCGCGTCCCCGCCGGCGCCCGCCTCCGCGTCGCCCTGCGGTTCGACGAGCGCGACGAGGACCTCGGCACCACCGACTTCGACGCCACCGCCAGCCGCCCCACCCTCGACGTCACCGTGCCCGTCGCCCGGCAGCGGAACGGCCAGGCCGAGGACGAGCTCACCTGGTCCCCGGAGCACCCGCGCCTCGTCGACGCCGTGCTCACCCTGGTCAACGACGCCGGTCAGGTGCTCGACAGGGTCTCGAGCTACCTCGGGATGCGCAGCGTCGGTGTCGGCGGCGGGCGGTTCCTGCTCAACCGCCAGCCGTACCCGGTGCGGAGCGTCCTCGACCAGGCGTTCTGGCCGGAGTCACACCTGGCCGCCCCGCACCCGCTCGCACACCGGCAGGAGGTCGAGCTCATCAAGGCCCTGGGCTTCAACGCGGCCCGGATGCACCAGAAGATCGAGGACCCCCGGTTCCTGCACTGGGCCGACCGGCTGGGCATCCTGGTCTGGGGTGAGGCACCGGCCGCGTACGAGTTCTCCCCCACCGCCGTGCGGCTGCTGACCGCCGAGTGGACGGCCGCCGTCGAACGGGACGCCTCGCACCCGTCGATCGTCACCTGGGTGCCGTTCAACGAGTCGTGGGGCATCCAGCACGTCGTCTCCGACCCGGCGCAGCAGGCGTACGCCCGGGCACTCGTCGACCTGACCCGGGCCCTCGACCCGTCGCGACCGGTGATCGGCAACGACGGGTGGGAGCAGCAGGACACCGACGTCGTGACGATCCACGACTACGAGGGCGACGGCGACGTCCTGGCCCGCACCTACGCCGACGACGCGGCCCGGACGCGTGCACTGGACGGGCTCGCGCCGTCCGGCCACCCGCAGTTCGTCGGCGGCGCGCTCGACCGCGGACAGCCGGTGATGCTCACCGAGTTCGGCGGGGTCCGGCACCAGTCCGGTGGTCGACGCGAGGAGGGCTGGGGCTACACGACCGCCGTCGACGGGGACGACTGGGTCGGCCGCATCACCGCGCTGCACGACGCCGTCCGGGCCAGCACCTTCCTCGCGGGGTCCTGCTGGACGCAGCTGACCGACACCATGCAGGAGACGAACGGGCTGCTCAACGCGGACCGGTCACCGAAGGTCCCGATCGAGCAGATCCGCCGGGCGGTCACCGGGGAGTGACGGGAGGGCCGCCACGTCACGGCACATCCGCATGTGTCGACTCCCAGGAGCACGAGCGACGATCTCCTGTGCCGTGCACGGCCACGAGGGACCCTCCCTCCGTCGCAGCAGGTCGCGGACCACCCCTGCGCAACGGATCGGACACCCATGGCTCTCTCGAACCTCCCGTACGACGACCGAGCGATCGTGGACGGCATCAAGGGCGTCGCCGTCCACGCCGAGCAGATCAGTCAGGTCGCGGTGGACTTCATCGCGGACGACCTCAGTGACGGCACGACCGCGACGGTCACCGCCACGATGACCTGGGTCATCAGCTCAGCAGACGCCGTCCGACTGCTGGACGCAGCACGGCCGACGGGTCCGCTCCCCCAGACACACGACACGCGCACTCCGGATGGTTTCGCCGTCGATGATCCCGAGCACGACATGGGTCCGCTGTGGTCGGACGCCGACTAGCGAGCCGGGCCGCACCACCGACCGGACCGAGCACCACCACCTGAGAGAAGAGCCCCATGGGTTACTTGACCTACGACGGTCAGACTGCCGAGATCCAGATGGACGACCGGACCCTCGCGCACCTCCAGATCGTCATCATCAGCAAGTTGCGACGCCAGGAGAGTTTCGCGTTCTCCTGGAAGGAGCCCGTCGCGAAAGGAGACGGTCGCAGCACCATCTGGATCTTCCCGACCGTCAGCCTGCGGTTCAAGTTCGAGGGCAGCAGGCCTCCGGCGGTGAACGAGGCGTGGATCGACGTCCTGAAACGGTCGATCAACAGCAACGGTGGGCTCCAGATCGTACCCGAACCGATCGGTTCAGCCGCTGCTCCCGGAAGTGCCACGGCGACCCGACCGTGACCGCGACGGTCACCTCCGGAGTGTGGTCCGCGGGTACTCCCCGTGGGCGATCCGGTAGGCGGCGGAGAACCGACCGAGGTGCGCGAAGCCCCACCGACGTGCAACGTCCTGCACCGTCGTCGTCGAGGACTCCAGTTGCAGCAGCTCCCGCCGGACCTGGTCGAGCCGCACGTGCTGCAGGTACCGCATCGGTGTCTGGCCGAGGCCGCGTTGGAACGCCTCCTGGATCGCACGCACGCTGAGACCCGCGGCGTCCGCGATGTCGGCGACGGTCATCGGGTCGGCGACGTGCTCGTGGATGTACTCGACGGCTGCGCGGAGGCGGGCTCGCCGGGGCAGGAGCACCTCGGGAGGCAGAGCGAGCACCGTCGGCGGGTACATCCGGAGGAACGCTGCCGCGGTGCCGCGGGTGAGGGTGTGCCAGAGCAGCGTGTCGACGCCGCCGACCTTCAGCTCACGGGAGAGCAGCGCGAGACTGTTGCGCCACCGGGCCACGGCACCCGGGTCGAGCGTGCGGAGATGATCGAGGCCCAGATCGGCGACCTGCCCGGTGTGGAACAGTTCATCGGCGACGGCGTGCACCAGCCGCTTCGACATGTGCGCGACGCGCTGGTCGTACTCCTCGTACTCGAAGACGAACTCCCGTGCAGTCGGGAACAGCATCGGCACGTCCCCGGACATCGGTACCCGGTCCTGGAGCACGTCCGGGACGCCGCGCCCGGCGGTCAGCCACTGGACGATGTACTCGTCGGAAGCCGGGATGGTGCCGCGGATGCGCCCGCTGATCTGAGAGCGACGAAGGGTCACATCGGCGTCGCCGATGGCGGAGTACCGGTAGCTGAAGGGCCGTTCCGTCGCCCGCGCAGCCCATCCCCGACCGGAGTACAGGCCACTGAGGTCGAGGACCGCCGCGTCGGGCGCGTCCCCGGCGGCCTCGATGCGGACGGCAACGGGCGTCTCGGTCCTGGTCGAGGAGCGAGTGGAACGATCATCGATGGAGGTCATCCCGGGTCCTCTCGGTCACGTGCCGCTCGGACGCCGAACGCACATCATGGACGATAGGCGAGCAGATGCCCCTCGAACAGGGCTTGACGGTGGCGGCTCGTACGGGTAAGCGAGACCGTCGACCGCGCCGATGGTCAGATGATGCGCTTCATCGAGAAGTCGTACTCGGGAGCGAGCCCTCGGCTGACCCACTCCACGTCGGCTCGGGCGAGCGCGCCCTCGCCCCAGCGGAGGCGTGCAGACGCATCAGCGTACGAGTGCATCCCCCGGTGCCCTTCGGGACGCTGACACCGCCGCGTCGCCGCGCGTGATGAACACTGTTGCCTGACGATGAAGACGTGGCCGTTGCCCCACACATCTCCATCATCGTCACGCCCGATCACCGTCGGAAGCGGTCCGCGCAACCCGGATCAGCCAGCGGAGCACCGGCTGGTGGGACGCCGCGACGGTCGCTACTGTCGTCTCGTGCACCCGATCCACCTGCACCACGACGAACCCGACACGCTGAGCCCTGCCACGGCGGCAGCGTTCGATGCGGACGTCCCCGGCGTGGCCGTCGCGCCGAGCGGCGAGTTCCTGCCCGGTGCCGCGCTGCCGTCGACCGTGGTGCACGAGACGGAACGCGAGCGCGACGAGCGCAGCCCGGTCTCGTAGCGCGCGCACCACGTGCGGGACCCAGCGGAGGGGCGTCCCGCGGCGGTCCGCCTGGTTCCACTGACGACCGGAAGCCCCCTCCTCCGCAGGTCAGCCCAGTCCGCTGACCGACAGCACCGCGACCCGCTCGCGCCCACGCGCTCCGGCACTGGCGAACGGTGCGCCGCGGACCAACTGGGTCTGGACGACGTCGAGGGTGTTGCACATCAGGTCGCGGAACGGCGGTATCCACTGCTGCTCGCGGTGGTTCCTGGACGTCGCCGGCGCGAGACCGGGATGTGTCTCGTGCCGGGTCATGACGCCTCCCCGGTCTGCGGTGCTCGGTGCGCGCCCATGACGCCTCCCTGGTCTCCGCACCACACCCTGTCGCGGTGCTGCTCGTGACCGAACGGTACGTCGGGATCCGCACGGCGAGCACGCCGGTCCGGCCATCCGCGGATCGCGCACACAGTGGCCGCGCAGGGCGGATGGCACCGGCACTGGCACTGGCACGGATCGGACGAGACCCGCTCAGCTGGCCGTCGTCGATCCGTTCCCGGTCGCTTCGTAGTGCCGAGCGCCGCCGGTGACCCCCGCGAAGCGGAACGGCGCCGCCGTCACCCGGGGACGCTCGACGTCCTCGCTCGTCGCGGCACCGGCAGCGTGCAGCTCGCGGTAGGCCTCGACCGACAGCGGCACCCGGGCCGCCAACAACTCGGTGACCCGTCGGTCCCGGCGGTGGTCGCGGTAGCCGTCGCGCACGACGCCCGTCATGAGCTCGCCGACGCTGCCGGAACCGTAGCTGAACATGCCGATGCGGGCACCGGCCAGGTCGTCGTCCAGGTCGAGCAGGGCACCGAGGGCGATCCAGAGCGACGCCGTGTACGTGTTGCCGGTCTGGCGGTTGTAGGTGAAACCGACGGCGAGCTCGGTCTCCTCGAACGGGACGTCGACGTGCTGTGCGAGCTTCCGGTGCGCCTTGATAGCCATCTTCGTGAACGGCTGGTGGTGGACGAAGCGGTCGATCGCCTCGATGCCGGGGCCACCTCGCGAGGCCAGGTCGTCCCAGGCCCCGATGAAGGCGTCGACGTACGCGGTGACTGACAGTCGGCCGTCGACCAGCGCGGTGGAGCGGTCGTTCGGCCGCCAGAAGTCGTCGACGTCCGCCGTGAACAGGCCGGACTGCGGCTCGAGTTCGATCAGGTCCGGGTCGGCGGCGATGAGCATGGCGACCGCACCGGCACCCTGCGTCGGCTCGGCGGCGGTCTCCACGTCGTAGCGGGCGACGTCGGCGGCGATGACGAGCACGCGCTCGCGCGGGTCGCGTGCGATGATGCCGAGGGCCATCTGCACCGCGGCGGTCCCGCCGTAGCAGGCCTGCTTCAGCTCGACGACGCGGACGTTGCGCGGCAGACCGAGCAGTCCGTGCACGTACACACCGGCGGCCTTCGACTGGTCGACGCCGGACTCGGTGGCGAACAGCACGGTCCGGATGCCGTCGACCCCGTGGCGGTCCAGCACCTCCTTCGCGGCGGCGGCACCCATCGTGACGATGTCCTCGTCCGGGGCGGGCACGCTGAACGCGTCCTGCCCGATGCCGACGTGGTACTTCGCCGGATCGACACCGTTCACGGCGGCGAGGTCGTCGAGGTCGAGCACGTGGTGCCCCGTCGCGATGGCGAGGTCGTGGATGCCCAGTGCGAGTGGGTGCCGGGCGGTCATGCCGAGGCTCCTTCGGGTCGGTGTCCGCGGCGTTCCATGGCGACGTGGGCGGCCATCAGCTCGCCCGGGTTCGTCTGGGCTGCGAGCAGCGAGAGTTCCCCGCACAGCACGGTGGCGGCGCAGAGTGCGGCCAGACGGCGGGCGTTGGCACCGGGCTCGCGGTCCTCCCGGCAGCCGAGGCGCACCAGGGCGTCCTCCACCACCGGCAGGTCATTGCCCTTGCCGTTGCCGACGGTGCCGACGATCAGGTGCGGCAGCGAGCACGAGAAGTACAGGTCGTCGCCGCGGGCCTGGGCGAGCGTGATGCCCTGGGAGCCCTCGACGATGTTCGCGGCGTCCTGTCCGGTGGCCAGGTAGAAGCCGAGCAGCATGTTGGCGTAGTGCGCGTTCGCCGAGCGCAGCGCCCCGGCGATGGTGGAGCCGACCAGGTTCTTCGCGGTGTTCAGCTCGACGATCCGCTCCGTGGACGAGCGCAGGCGCTTCTCCACGATCTCGCCCGGGATCACGATCTCGGCGATGGTGTTCCGGCCACGACCGCGGATGCCGTTCACCGCGGTCGCCTTCTTGTCGGAGCAGAAGTTGCCGGAGATCGACACGTACCGCAGCTCCGGCTCCCACGCCAGGATCGCGGGCAGCAGCGTGTCCGCGGCCTGCGTCACCATGTTGTGCCCGGACGCGTCGCCGGTGGTGAACGCGAAGCGCAGGAACAGCAGGTCCCCGACGATCTCCGGGTGCACCTCGATGAGCTTCGCGAACCGGCTCTGCCCGACGACGATGGCCTCGAGTTCGGCCTGGCGCGCCAGGATCCGGCCGGCGGAGATGTGCGCGGCGGCGGCGCTGGCGGCACGGACGACGACCGACCGGGTCATCCGCTCGTCGACGACCGTCGAGACGATGCCGCCCTCGATCATGCGGGAGATCCGGGCGCCACGGCCGACGGACGGCCAGAGCGGCGATTCGTACGTGGCGAGGGGCACCTCGTGCTCACCCTCGACGGCGTTGCCGCTGACGCGGATCGGTCCGACCCACTTCGTGGGGATCGGGGTCTGCAGGTCGGTCATCGCGTGGTCCCTTCCTCGGGTTGCACCGCGACGCTGAGGTGCCTGATGTCGTGCGCCTCCCAGGCGCGGAAGATGTCGGCCGTGTCACTGTCCGCGGGGACGAGTGCGATGCCGCAGTCGCCGCCGCCGGCGCCGGAGGGCTTCGCCGCACCACCGGCGGCCTCGACGACGTCGCAGAGGGTCGCCAGCCGCGGGGTCTCGATCTGCGACCCGACGGACGTCCCGAGGTCCTGCAGCAGCCCGCGCGCGCGTCGGAGCGCACCGAGCGCGCGATCCGCGTCGCCGGTCCGGAGGCCCGTGGTCAGGTCGTCCACGCAGGCCCGGCTGGCATCGAGGAACGCCGCGTAGTCGCCGTCACGGTGTCGGCGGACGACGCCGACGAGCTTGGTGGTGGACGCCGGAGAACCGGTCCAGCCGACCAGGAGGCGCAGGTCGGTCGGGGCGGGCAGGTGCTCGACGTCGAAGCCGGCCCAGGCCTCGTCGTCGTCGAGGATCGACGAGACCGAGCGCTCGTCGAGCAGGCCGGCCAGGACCTCGCGGTCGGGCGCGCTGTAGCGGAGCCAGCCGCCGAACGTGCTCGCGGCCAGGTCACCGCCGGACGCACGCGGTGCGACACGGATCGTCGCGAGCAGCGCCACCATGAAGCGTCGGCGCTGCGAGAGTCCGAGGCCGTAGAAGCGGTCGAGGGCTCCGACGGTCGCCACGGTCACCGCGGCGGAGGACCCCAGACCGAACTTCCGACCGCTGGCGTCGTCGAGCTGGCTCTCGATGCGCAGGTCGTGGAACCGCGGCGCGATCCCGAGCTCCGCGCGGAGCTTCTCGACCAGGTCGATCGTCGCCATCACGTAGTCGTAGGGGTGGTGCTCGCGGTCGAGCGCCAGGCCGTCCTCGGCCCGGGTCCAGGTCAGCGGGAGGTTGCCGTACTCCTCGGAGTGCACGCTGCCGGCACCGTGGCCCTCGCTCACGCGTGCGGTGATCGCTCGGTCGAGGGCGATGAGCACCGACGGCTGTCCGGGCTCGACGACGGCGTACTCGCCCGCCACGAACAGCTTGCCGTGGGCTCGGAACTCGATCACGCGGTGCTCTCCTCTGCCTCGGGGTTCTCCCCCGTGCCTTCGGAGCGGACCAGCCCTGCGGCTGGTCCGGTGCCGGACTCGATGACCGCTCCGAACCCGTGCAGGGACGCGGCCACGCGGGCACGGTCCTCCGGACGGCAGAGCACGACGACGTTCGGGCCGGCGTCGGCGGTGGCGTAGGCCTCGAGGCCGTCGGCCCGCAGCGCGGCGACGGCGTCGAAGACCGCGACGCTGCGGCTGTTCAGGTAGCGGATCGGGGGGAACGCGCCCTCGATCGTGGCGTGCATGCGCAGCGCGTTGCTCTCGGTGAGCTCGCCGATCCGGGTGAAGTCACCGGCCGCGCACGCAGCGAGCATGTCCTGCACGGTCTCGGTCGTCGAGGTCACCCAGGCCGGGTAGAACGGCGACGTCGCGATCGTCCGGCGCATGGCCTCGCGCGAGCCGATCTCCTTCGGGCCGTCGTCGATCGTGACGACCACCATGGCCATCGGCGGCGCGGGGACGGTCTCGGCGAACGAGGCCTGGTCGTCGCCGGCGTGCCACACCGACACCCCGCCGGGGACCGACCGGGTGGCCGAACCGGAGCCGCGTCGGGCGAGCCGTGAGAGGTCGCGCGGTGACAGGTCGAGGCCGTACGCGTCAGCGGCGGCGACCGCGAGGGCGGCGAAGCCCGAGGCGCTCGAGGCCAGTCCGGCGCCGGTGGGCACGGTGTTCTCCGAGACGACGACGGCGCGGGCGTCGGATCCGGCCAGGTCGCGCACCAGGTCCAGGAAGCGCTCGACCCGCACCAGTGCGCCGTCGTCGACGACGCGGCCGTTCAGCGTGAAGGCGTCGTGCTCCCGCTGGTCGGCCAGGGTCACCGAGGTCGTGGTGGGGAAGACGTCGAGGCCCATCGAGACGCTGCCGGTGGCCGGCAGCGCGAGGTCGGCGTCCGCCTTGCCCCAGTACTTCACGAGCGCGATGTTGGGGTGCGCGACGGCGGTGGAGGTCATCAGGCACGGGCTCCGATCGAGGTGGTCCAGGTGGCGGTCGCGCCGGCGCTGCGCAGTGCGGTCGCGATGCGGACGGCGTGCTCGTCGTCGGCGGCGAGCGTCAGGACGCATCCGCCGCGGCCACCGCCGGTGAGCTTCGCGCCCAGGGCGTCCGCCTTCCGTGCGGCGCCGACGAGCCGGTCGAGGTCCGCACTCGACACGTCGAGGGTGGTGAGCAGTTCGTGCGCGGCGTCCATGGTGGCACCCAGGGCCTGGGCGTCGCCGTCGCCGAGTGTCCCCCGCGCGGTCGTGGCGAGCGAGCCGATCCGGTCCAGGACGGCGTCGACCGCGGCGGGGGCGCGGTCGTGGCGGCCGCGGACGGCGGCGACGGCTTCGCGGGTGTGGCCCGGCACGCCGGTGTCGGCGACGACGAAGACGAACCGGCCGGTGACCTGCACGGGCTCGATGACGCCGTCCGCGAACCAGACCGGCTCCGTGGCCACGACCCCGCGCGCGTCGAGTCCCGACGGGCGGCCGTGGGCGACGCGCTCGCACTCCTGGATGAGCTCGTGGTGGGTGTCCGTGTCGAGCGCGACGCCGAACACGTCCGCGACGGCAGCGGTCACGGCGGCGGCGACGGCCGCGCTCGAGCCCATCCCTCGCGCGGTGGGGACCTGGCTGTCGACGAGCACGTGGAGCGGGGTGCCCTCGGCGTCGGCGTGGCTGTGCCGGGCCAGGTGTCGGAGCGTCGCGGTGACCGCGGTGACGGTCGGGAGCACGGCGGCGGGCGCGAGTCCGAGCGGCCCGGTGTGCACCGTCGACTCGAGCGTGTGCTCATCAGCGGCCGGCAGCGGGCTCGCGGTGGCGGTCACCCGGACGTCGGTCACCGGCAGGACGAGGGCGGGTGCGCCGTAGACCACGGCGTGTTCGCCGATCAGGATCGTCTTGCCGTGGGACACCGAGGAGCCGACTCGCGGGATCGCTGGGGTCGTCGTCGGTGCGGAGGCTGGGTCGTTGCTGGTCATCGTCGGTCCGGCCAGCCTAACCGGCCCCGGCGACGCCCGCCCTGCCTGGACATCCACCCCACTCGGTTGTGCGCAACCCGATGGCGTGCAACAGTGGTGGACATGCCGGTGACCGACGAGATGGTGTGCTTCTCCCTCTACGCAGCGACCCGGGCGACGACCCAGGCGTACCGCACGCTGCTCGAGCCGTGGGGCCTCACCTACCCGCAGTACCTGGTCCTCGTGACCCTGTGGGTCGAGGGTGACCAGACGGTCTCGAGCCTGGGCGACCACCTGCAGCTCGACTCCGGCACGCTCTCCCCGCTCCTCAAGCGGATGGAGCAGGCCGACCTGGTCCATCGTGAACGCCGCAGCACCGACGAGCGAGTCGTGACCGTCACGCCCGGGGAGCGCGGGCTCGCCCTGCGCACCGAACTCGCCCACGTGCCGGCGCGCATCGCCGCCGGCACCGGCCTCGCCGACGAGCAGTCGGCCACCGAACTCATCGCGACCCTGCACCGCCTCACCGAGACGATGCACCGAGCGGCGGCAGCGCCCGCCCCGGTCGCGGACTGACCAGACAGACCCACGAAGGAAGGAACCCCACATGGACGTCCTCTACACCGCAGAAGCCCTCTCCACCGGAGAAGGCCGCAACGGCAAGGTCCAGATCAGCAACAGCACGCTCGAGCTGGACATGGCCATCCCCGAGGAGATGGGCGGCTCCGGCGCCGGCGCCAACCCCGAGCAGCTCTTCGCCGCCGGGTACGCCGCGTGCTTCCACTCCGCGCTGCAGGGCGTGGCCCGTGCGCAGAAGGTCAAGGTCACGGACTCCTCCGTCGGCGGTCGCGTCCAGATCGGCCCGAACGGCCAGGGCGGCTTCCAGCTCGCCGTCATGCTCGAGGTCGTCATCCCGGGCATGGACCACGACCAGGCCCAGGCCCTTGCGGACGCCGCACACCAGGTGTGCCCGTACTCGAACGCGACGCGCGGCAACATCGACGTCACGATCACCGTCTCGGAGGACTGAACCGATGGCAGACCAGAACACGATGCGCGCCGTCGTCCACCCGGAGTTCGGCGAGCCCGCCGACGTCCTGACCGTCGAGCAGCGTCCCGTCCCCACCCCGGGCGTCGGCCAGGTCCTGGTCCGGACCGTGCTCTCCCCGATCCACAACCACGACCTGTGGACGATCCGCGGCACCTACGGCTTCAAGCCCGACCTGCCCGCCCAGTCCGGCACCGAGGCGCTCGGCGTCGTCGAGTCCCTGGGCGAGGGCGTCACGAACCTGACCGTCGGCCAGCGGGTCGCCGGTGGCACGTTCGGTGTCTGGGCGGAGTACTACGTCGCCGACGCGGCCGGGCTCATCCCGGTGCCGGACGCGATGCCCGACGAGTCCGCCGCCCAGCTCGTCTCGATGCCGTTCAGCGCGATCAGCCTGCTGCACTCGCTCGACCTGCACGAGGGTGACTGGCTCATCCAGAACGCGGCGAACGGTGCCGTCGGCCGCATGGTCGCGCAGCTCGGTGCCGCGCGCGGCATCAACGTCATCGGCCTGGTGCGTCGCGCCGCCGGTGTCGACGAGCTCCGCGAGCAGGGCATCGAGCGCATCGTCGCCACCGACGCGGACGACTGGCGCGACCAGGTGACCGCCATCACCGGCGGTGCCCCGGTCCTCGCCGGCGTCGAGTCGGTCGGCGGGACGGCCGCGGGCGACATCGCCTCGGTCCTCGGCGACGAGGCCACCCTCGTCGTCTTCGGCGCGATGGCCTCCCCCACGCTCGAGATCCCGTCCGGCAAGGTCATCTTCGGCCAGCTCACCGTGAAGGGCTTCTGGGGCAGCGTCGTCAGCCGCACGATGCCGTCCGACACGAAGCAGCAGCTGTTCGGCGAACTCATCACGCGCGTGCTCGACGGGTCGCTGACGCTGCCCGTGTCCGAGACCTTCGCGTTCGAGGACGCTCGCGACGCCGCCCGCGCGAGCGACGCCGCGGGCCGGGTCGGCAAGGTGCTCCTGCGCCCGTAAGACGCGACCACGCGACGGACGGGAGGCCCGGTACCAGCTGGTACCGGGCCTCCCGTCCGTCGTGGGGTCGCGACGTCAGTGCGTGCGGCGACCGACCTTGTCGACGGTGAAGATGTTGCCGGTCGTGACGCCTTCTTCGACCTCTTCGAGGGTGCGACCGCGGCTCTCCGGCACGAACTTCCAGATGAACAGCAGCGCCAGCAGACCGACGATGCCGAAGCCGAAGAACGTGCCGGTGATACCGGTCGCGGCGACGATCGACGGGAAGTACAGCCCGAGGAAGGCGTTCGCGATCCACAGGCAGAACACCGAGATGCCCATGCCGAGCGCGCGGATCTGCGTCGGGAAGATCTCGGACAGCACGACCCAGACGGCGATGTTGAGGAACGTCTGCATCGATCCGACGAACGCGACGACGAGGAACAGGATCACCCAGGGGCGGGCGGGGTTGCCGTCGGGCAGGGCGACGGAGGCGATGCCGATGAGGAAGTGGCAGAGCGTCGTCAACGAGAACCCGATGATCAGCGTCGTGCGGCGGTTGATCCGCTCCATGTTCATGATCGCGATGACGCCACCGATCACGGCGATGACCCCGGGTGCGATGTTGGCGATGAGGGCCGCGGAGGCCTGGAAGCCCGACTCGATGAGGACGGTCTGGCCGTAGTACATGATCGAGTTGATGCCGGTGAGCTGCTGCGCGACGCCGAGGCCGGCACCGATGAGCACGATCCGGATCAGCCACTTGTTGCCGAGCAGGGTGTGCCAGCCGCTCTGGCGCTGGACCTGCGCCTCGATCTCGTTGCTCCGCTTGATGTCCTGGATCTCGGCCTCGGCCCGCTCGTCGGAGCGGATCTGCCGCAGGACGTCGAGCGCCTCGTCGTTGCGGCCCTTCGACGCCAGCCAGCGCGGCGACTCCGGGACCCGGAGCATGCCGACGAACAGGGCGATGGCGGGCAGGGCGCACACGGCGAGCATGATCCGCCAGACACCGTTGCCTTCTCCCCAGAGGCTGCCGATGAGCGCGTTCACCAGGAAGGCGGCGAGCTGCCCGATCACGATCATGAGTTCGTTCCGCCCGGACAGCGACCCACGGATCTCGTACGGGGCCAGTTCGGCGAGGAACACCGGGACGACCGTCGACGCCCCGCCGACCGCCAGGCCGAGGAGCACGCGGCCGACCACGATCACGCCGAACGTCGGGGCGAAGACGCACGCGAGCGTCCCGACGAAGAACGTCACCGCGAGCACCAGGATCGTCTTCCGGCGACCCCAGCCGTCGGCGATGCGTCCGCCGAGCATGGCACCGATGGCCGCACCGAACAGCAGGGAGCTGGTCACGACGCCCTCGGTGAAGTTCGTCAGACCGAGCTCCTGCTTCATCGGGAGCAGAGCGCCGTTGATCACGCCGGTGTCGTAGCCGAAGAGCAGCCCGCCGAAGGTGGCGACCAGCGCCAGCAGCCCGAGGCGGCGGCGGTGCGGGCCGGTGCCGACCGGGGGCAAGGTCACAGTCGGTGCTGCCGGTTTGATGTCGACCATGTCGGTGACTCCTTCGTCCGTGATCGCGCGTCGTTGCGTGGAAGTGATCGTGACCCAGAAACTTTGTCCTGTCAACCGGACAACCGGTTGTTTCACGACTTGGACCGGTCCATGAAAGCCCTGGTCAGTGTCGGAGCGGTCCATCACGCGTTCGGAGAGCGTCTCCGCTCGCGAGGTGGGCCATGTCTGATCTTCCCACCCCGCTGGTGACGTCGCCGCCGGTAGGCTCTCCGGGTCAGAAGACGACGATCCATCACGCACGACACGGATCGCAGGGGACGAGCGCAGGGGGACCATGCACCACGGGAACGGACTCCAGGGGAACAGCCGCAGACTGACGGCAGCACTCGTGCTCGCCGTCGTGGTCACGACCGCCGCGGCCAGCTGCTCGCTGCTCCGCGGGTCGGACGAGTTCCCCGCGCCGCAGCGGAGTTCCGCCAGCGCCGCTCCGCGCACACCCCAGGCCGACCCGAGCGCGAGCGCCGAAGCCCGCCGCATCTCCGAGTCCGCCTCTCCGCGAACACCGACGGCCGTCCCGACCGAGGCCGCCTCGCCGGACCCCACCGTCTCGCCGATCCCGGTCGGCAGCGTCCTCAGCGAGGCCGACGTCGTCTCACCGAAGGGGAGCGTCCGGTTCCACTACCGCGTCGTCCTCGGCGCGGACGGCACCCCCACCGCGCAGTGGACCGGTTTCGCCTCGACCCTGCCGGTCCCCGTCGCGACCACGTTCCTCGAGACGCCGCCGTCGGTCGGCGACGGGATCACCTGGCACGGCGTCGGCGACACCACCCTCGGCGGCGGCCCCGGCGCAGCGGCAGCACCCGCCTCGACGGCGCTCGACCCCGGCCGCGCAGACCCGTCCTGGCTCGGCACGATCGTCGTCTACTCGGCGGCGGCCTCGGCCAGCCCGGACCTCCCCGTCGAGATCGGGCCCGGCAAGGTGCTCGCCGTGCAGCCCGTCCGGTGGTCGGTACCGGCGCGCACCACGAACGTGCACCCGGTCGACGGCGGAGCCCGGCCGAACGCCACCGGCAAGTCGAGCAGCGAGGGCTCGCCCGACGGCGCCCCGACCGCCTACCGGATCGCGTCGGAGGACCTCATCGGCGCCGTGGCGAGCCGTTTCGGACTCTCGGTGAAGGACCTGGTCTGGCTGAACCCGGACGTCACGGTCTACGGCGACCAGCAGTACCTCTACGAGGACACCGTGCTCAACCTGGACCCGTTCCGACGCTGAGGCCGAGCGGACGTCAGCGTCCGGTCGTGTCGTCTCGCCCGGCCGACCCGTCGTGCCCCGCCGACCCGTCGTGCCCGACCGACCCGTCGTGCCCCGCCGACCCGTCGTGCCCCGCCGACCCGTCGTGCCCGACCGGTCCGTCGTGCCCGACCGGTCCGTGGTGCCCGACCGGTCCGGCGTCGAGGACGTCGCCGAGGGCCGACATGCCGGCGCCGTGGTCCGTGTAGCGGCGGACCGTCCGTCGCGCGGCAGCGCGTGCCGCACCGGTCAGCCGCTCGTTGCGTCGCGCGGCGTCGGCGACCCGGCCGGCGTGCCCCGCGGTGGAGAGCAGCACGTTCGCGAAGGCCCGGGCGTCCCCCTGCTCCGGGATGCCGGTCACCGTCCACGCACTCCGGACCTGTGCGTCCGGCGTGACCCCGCGACGGGTGCCCATCCGACGCCAGTCCGAGAGTGCGCCCTCGGTGCGGTCGGCGGCGCGGCCGGACTCCGCGGCGCGCTCGGCGTCCGCGGGCCGACGACGCTCGGGTGCCGGCGCAGCCGAGGCCGCCTCGGCGCGGTCACGCGCGGCGGTGTCGTCCCCGCCCACGGCGGCGATGCGGGCGGCGTGGGCCGCTGCTGCGGCCGCGAGGATCTCGGAACGGTCCATGTGTCGACGGTACCCCGGACGACCGACGTGGTGCGGGCCTCCCGGCCGTGAGACACCCCGCCGGACACGAGACGCCGCCACGAGACGCCGCCACGACGTCGAGACGGCGCCGTTCCCAGCGGCGTCTCGACGACACGGCGGCGTCTCGACAGCCCGGCGGCGTCTCGACGACCCGGACCTCGCGGTCAGACCCCGAGGTGCACCGCCAGCACGTCCCGCACCGACGTGTAGTCGTGGGAGCCGTAGCGATCGTTGCGGACGTGGCGGAGCTCGGCTTCGCCGCTGAACATGCTCACGAAGTACTGCATCCCCTGCCAGGCCGGGAAGGTCTCGTCCTCGGTCGACGACAGCCGCCGTCCGGTGCGGGCCATCGCGGACAGGAGGCCCGTGGTCCCGGCCCACTGCAACCGGAACGTCCGTCCGGTGAGCCGGGACATCGTGTCCGCCAGTTCCCGCGAGGTCACCCGGTCCCCCGCGACCTCGACGACCCGCGGGGCGTCGGTGTCGAGCGCCACCCGCGCGGTGACCCAGGCGACGTCGTCCTTCGTGGTGAAGTCGAGCACCTGGTCGGGCGAGGACCAGAACAGCACGCGCTGCCGGTCGAACAGCACCAGCGGCGCCTGCCCCGTGAGCATGTCGGCGAAGGCACCGTTGAGCACCGACGTCGCACGGATCGACGCGGCGTCGACGTCGGCGGCGAACTCACGGCGGAGCTCGAAGTTGCGGTTGGTGCCGGGCGTGACCGAGCGGTAGTCGGCCGCGTAGTCGGACGGCACGAACCGCTGCACACCGGCGTCGACCGCGGCTGCGAGCAGGGCGCGCTGGGCGTCGACGATGACCGAGCGGGTGCCGCTGACGGCCGAGACCACGACCTCGACGCCCTCGAGCGCCCGGAGCAGTGCGGCCCGGTCGGTGTAGTCGGCGACGACGACCTCGACCCGGTCCTGGTCGGCGAACTGCTCGGCCGCGCGGTTCGATCCCCCGCGCGTCAGGACCCGCACGTGCGTGTCGAGGAGCAGGAGTTCGCGGACGATGCGCGAACCGAGGTCACCGGTCGCGCCGGCGACGAGCACAGAGGTGGTCATGCCGTCAACGCTACGGGTGACGATCGCCGACCGCTCAGGTCCTGCCCACCCGGACGCTCGGCGGGCAGCGCGGTCACCACCCGGTGTCGAGCGTGTGCTGCACCAGGAGTGCGGCCAGCACCTGGACCGCCAGACCCACTCGACGCCAGCGGGCAGGCAGCAGCGCGGTACCGACGAGGACCCAGGGTGCGAAGGGCAACCAGATGCGCTCGACCTCGGCCTTGCTCATCCCGGACGCGTCGGCGAGGAACACCATCGCGATCCCGGCGAGCGACAGCAGGACGGGCACGACGACCGGTCTCGGCAGGCGGGACCATGCCCTGATCCCGCCCGCGGCTCCGCGCACCGTCCGGGCGGTCACCGCGACGGTCTGCGCCACGGCCGCACCGGCCAGGGGCCCGGCGCTGAATCCGAACGCGCCCAGGTTGCCCCAGGCCCAGTACGTGATCGGCCGGTTGTGCGCCACGCCGGCGTAGTAGCGCACACGGAGGACCGGGTACGCCTGCCACCACGCGAAGCCCCAGAGGGCGAAGCCCCCGACGACGGCGACCGCACCCCCGACCGCCCAGACGAACGGTCGCCAGTTGCGGGCGGCGAGCAGCACCGCGACGGCGAGGACCCCGAGCAACGGCAGGCCGTAGGACATCATCACGGCGTACCCGAACAGCAGTCCGGCGCCGATCCCCCACCCCGCGGTCGCGGTCCGGGTCCTGCTCGACGCCGCCACGGCCAGCAGGCACGCGGCCCATGCCCCGACGGCGGCGAACACCGCGTCCGCGGACACCGCCGACCACACCGCCGCGGGCCCGAGCACCAGGAAGGGCGCTGCCCGGCGAGCCGCGGATCCGGCACCGAGCAGGCGGAGGGTGAGCAGCACGGCGACCGGCGTCGTCGCCGCGACGAGCAGCGTGACCCACCCGGCAGCGAGACCCGTGGTGACGCCGATCCGGACGAGGACCACGTAGAACAGGAGTGCGCCCGGCGGGTGTCCGGCGATGTGCACCGGCCACTTGCCCGGGCCGCCGACGATCCGCGGGATGTAACCGTCGAGCGTCTCGGCGAACGGCCGACCGGCGACGTCGCGAGCGGTGTCCATGTACTCGTAGCCGGTGTCCAGGATGCGCCCGACGCCGTCGGTGCCGTCCACCAGCGCCAGGGCGGCGAACCACGCCACGGTGACGGCGTACCCGAGGAGCAGCAGCCACGGCCAGCGCAGCCGTGCTGTCAGTCGGGGCGCGGCGACGACCGCGAGCAGCGCCAGCAGTACGGCCGGGACCGTCCCGGGACCGATGCGCGGCTCCCACGAGGCGTGCAGTGGCGGGAAGTACCGGACGTGCACGTCCCACCCGGTCAGACCGGGGACGAGCACCGCGGCGGTCATCACGACGAGCGCGACGGCCAGGCCGATGGTCGCGGGCAGGCTCCGGAGGTCGCGCACCCCGGGAACGGTACCCGTGTCACGCCACCGGCGCGCGTGCGCATCGTCCCGGACGGGAGACCCGTGGCGGCGCCGCCACGGGCCTCCCGTCCGGGACGGGCCGGCACCACGGCGCGCCGCGCCCCGCCGCGGTCAGTGTGCGGCGGCGGCCAGCGCGCGCAGTCCCTCGTCGATCGACACCGACGGCGACCACCGCAGGTCCGCCCGGGTGCGGCGCTGGTCGAACCAGTGCGCCGTCGAGAGCTGTTCGGCGAGGAACCGCGTCATCGGCGGCTCGTCGGTGCCGGGGCGGACCCGCCACACGGCCTCCACGGCGGACCCGGCGATCCGGGCGAGCGCGGCCGGCACGTGTCGGCGGGGCGCGGGGACGCCGGAAGCCGTGCAGATGCCGGCGAGGAGCTCGCCGACCGGGCGGGGTTCGCCGTTCGTCACGACGTACGCCTGGCCGTGCACGTCCTCGGCGCGGTGCAGCGCGGCGACCATCGCGGTCGCGGCGTTGTCGACGTAGCAGGTGTCGATCAGGGCGGCACCGGAATCCAGGACCGGCAGGCGTCCGCTGCGGGCCCGGTCGACGATCCGGCCGACGAGCTGTTCGTCGCCCGGCCCCCACACCAGGTGCGGGCGGACGGCGACGACCGCGAAGCCGGGGGCGTCGGCACCCAGTGCCAGGCGCTCGGCGGCGGCCTTCGTCCGGGCGTAGTCGCCACGGGCGGTCTCGGGGACGGCGGGGGTGGCGTCGTCACCGGCGATGGACGTCCCGGTGTGCGCGACGGAGGGCGACGAGACGAACACGAAGCGTGTGGCTCCGGCCTCGCGTGCTGCGGCGAGCAGGACGCGCGTCCCGTCGACGTTGATCCGCTCGAAGTCGGCGGGGTCCCCGGCGAGCGACACCTTGGCGGCGAGGTGCACGACCGCCTCGACACCCACGACCGCGGAACCGACCGCGGCCGCATCGGTCATCGTGCCGAGCGAGTCGGTGACACCCTCGACACGGGAGGGCCGGCGCTGGAACGTCCGGACCTCGTGCCCGGCGTCCCGCACGGCAGCGGCGACCGCACGACCGAGGAAGCCGCTCGCGCCGGTGACCAGGACCTTCACGGGCGGGTCATCCGTCCCCCGGAGAGCACCGACGACGCCCAGCGGGACAGTCGGGCCCGGTCGACCTTGGAGTTGTGTCGGATGTCCGTCGGCAGCACCGGGACGACGAGGACCGCCGCGACCGGCACCCCGGCCGCGGCGCGGACGCGCTCGGCGAGTGCGGGCTCCGCGAGGCCGGGACGACGAGCGGCGGGGACGGTCTCGACGACGGCGACGACCTGCTGCGTGCCGGCCGGGCCGATGCCGGCGATGCCGACACGGCCGATGCCGTCCACCCGCTCGATGCGCTGTTCGGGGCCGACCGGCGTGACGACGCCGTCCGCGGTGGTGACGACGTGCTGCATGCGACCCTCGACCCAGAGCTGGCCGGACGCGTCGAGGTGCCCGACGTCGCCCGTCCGGTGGCCGCGCGGGTCGTCGACGCCGAGACGCGAAGCCCGGTCGGCTCGCCAGAGTCGGTCGTAGTGGTCGCGCACGTGCGGGGCGACGACGACGATCTCGCCGGTGACGTCCGGCGTCTCAGTGAGTGCTCCGGTCGCGCGGCCGTCGGCGTCGAGCGGGGCGATCCGCACTCGCACCGACGCAGCCGGTCGGCCGACGCAGATGCCGACTGCCGACGTCGCGCCGTCACCGGACGCGGCCGCGCGGACACCGTCCAGGTCGACGTCCGTCATCAGCAGCCCCTCGGTCATGCCGTAGGGGGTGTGCGCACTGGCGTTCGGCATCAGCTCGGTCGCCGCGGTGAGCAGCGCTGCCGACACCGGGGCACCCGCCGACAGGAACAGCCGCACGCGACCGAGTGCCCGCCGGTCGTCGTCGGCGAGGGCCGACGCCGTCGCGACGACGTTCGCCAGGGCCGCCGGGGAGAGGAACACCACGGTGGCGTCCGCTGCGACCACCGCGTCGGCGACCGCTCGTGCGGTCAGCGTCCTGGGCGCGGTGACGTCCATGTCGGGTGCGACCGAACGGGCGCCGAGGGCCGGGCCGAGGAGTGCGAACGGTGCGAAGCCCGCCACCAGGCCGGTGCCGACGCCGACGCCGTACTGGCCGGCGAGGGCGTCCCGCACCGCGCCGAGCTGGCCGTGCGTGTAGACGACGCCCTTCGCCGGTCCGGTCGACCCGGAGGTGAAGAGGACCGCTGCCGGAGCGTCGGAGACGGGCGCGGACGGCAGTGCGGCTCCGGCAGCCAGCCGTGCGGCCCCGCGGCGGGCCACGGCGGCCAGGGTGTGCTCGACCCGCAGGGCCCGGCGTGCCGGTGCGGGGAGCGCCAGGGTCGCGATCCGACGCCCGGGCCAGCCGAGAGCGCGCGCGGCTGCGAGTCCGGGCAGGGCGCCGATGATCCAGTCCGGACGGGCGCCGCGGACGGCGCGGGTCAGCCCGCCGAGGCCGAGTCCGGCGTCCGCGACGACGACGACCGCGCCGATCCGGACGCAGGCGTACAGGGCGGCGGTCAGGTCCGCGCCGGGAGTGACCAGGAGCGACACCCGGTCGCCGGGTCGGACGCCGAGGTCGACGAGCCCGGCGGCGACCTCGTCGATGCGCCGGGCGAGCAGCCGCCAGCTGATCGTCCGGGTGCCGCCGGGTGCGGCCATCTCCACCAGGGCAGGCTCGTCGCTGTCGCGGAGTCCGGTCAGGTGCGTCCAGAGCGGGTGGTGCGCGTGCTCCGCCCGGTCGGCGCTGGCGTCAGCCGTGCTGGCGACGTCGTCGGCCGGGAGGCCCGGTGCGGCCGAGGTGGGCACGACACCGTCCGGCAGGTGGTCACCGAGCCAGTCGAACACCGTCCCGGCGACGTCGGCGTCGTCCGGCAGCAGGTGTCCCGCGCCTTCGAACCGGTGCACGTCGGCCTGCGGCAGCCGTGCGGCGAGGTCGTCGAGGTAGCGCTCGAGGAACACCGGGTCGCGCGGGCCCCAGAGGAGCAGGGCGGGGACGTCCAGCGCCGCGACGCCCGCCGCGATCCGGTCGAGCTCGCGAGCGCTCGGGTGGGTGGCGTCGACGGGGATGTCCGCGACGAAGCCGCCGACGGCGCCCCGCCGTGCGGCACCGCGGTACGGCGCACGGTAGGCGTCGGCGGTCGCTCGGTCGAGCCGCGGGTGCGCGATCGCCAGGGTGGTCTCGATGAACGCTGGCGTGACGACGGTTGCCCGGCCGAGCAGCTCGGGACGGAGCGCCAGGCGGAGCGGCGCCGGGATCGGCGCGTCCTCCGGCTGGTGCACGGCGGTGTTGCAGGTCGTCACCGCGACGACGAGGTCCGGGTGGTCCACGGCCCAGCCGAGGGAGACGACGCCGCCCCAGTCGTGGCCGAGCGTGACGACGGGACCCGCGAGCCCGAGTTCGTCGGTCAGGGCGCCGAGTTCGGCGACCCGGTCCGCCAGGCGGTGGTCGACACCCGTGCGCTCCGAGAAGCCCATGCCGAGCTGGTCGACGGCGACGACGCGCCAGACCGGACCGCCGGCAGCGGCGACCTCGAGGGACCGCGCGACGACCGAGCGCCACAGGTAGGACCAGGTCGGGTTGCCGTGCACGCAGAGCAGCGTGCCGACGGGCTCGACGCCGAGCTCCGCCAGGGACGCGGCCGTGTCGAGGAGGTGCCAGGTCCGCGCCGGGCGGGCCGGGCCTCCCGAGCGGTCAGGAGTCGCGGGGACCGTGACGAGGCGGGACCAGGCCGGGTCGAGTCCGGGCAGGGGCGGCGGGAGCGTCGCCGGAGCCGTGGTCGCGGCGGCGCGCGGCAACCGCGGTGTCACCAGCGCAGTTCCATCATCGCCGTGTTGATGCCGGAGCCGACACCGCCGAGGAACACGCGGTCTCCGGGGCGGATGGAGCCACGGGTGACCTCGTCCGCGAGGGTGATCGGGATCGACGCCGGGCCGACGTTGCCGAAGCGCTCGTAGGTGGTCGGGACCTTGTCACGCTCGACACCGATGGCCTGGACGAAGGCGTTCGTGTGCACGTCCGAGACCTGGTGCAGGACGTAGCGGTCCATGTCGGCCCAGTCGAAGTGGGCACGGGCCTCGTTCCAGGCGGCGACGACGAGCTCCATGCCGCCCTTGAGCAGCATCTTCGCGTCCGTGAACATGCCGTCGACGCTGCCGACGCACAGGTCGTACCACTGGGTCGCCGCGCGGGTGACGCCGCCGACGATCCGGTGGCCGGCCGGGTGCAGGTCCGCCGGGCCGAGCACGGCAGCGGCAGCGCCGGAGCCGAGCGTCAGGCTGGCGAACTCGCTCATGAAGTCCTTGCGGTTCCGGCCGCCCTGGTTCAGGCGGTCGATCGTGTTCAGCTGTACCTGGTCGGCGTCCTCGCCGTCCACGATCAGCGCGTACTTGATCTGACCGGAGTCGATCATGCCGGCGGCGACGCTCATCGCGTTGACGAAGCCGAGGCAGGCGTTCGCGATGTCGAAGTTGATCGCCGACGTCGGCAGGCCGAGGCCGTGGTGCAGCCGCACGGCCACCGAGGGCTCGAGGTGCGGACGGGTCACCGACGTGTTGATGAGCAGGCCGACGTCCTCCGGCTGGATGCCCGCGGCCGCCATCGCCCGACGTCCGGCGTCGATCGCGGCGGTCTGGAAGGACTGGTCCTCGCCCCAGTTGCGGCGCTCCCGCACCCCGGCGACGCGTTCGAGCAGCCCCATCGGCAGGCGGAGCCGGCGGAGCACACCGCGGAGCTTCTCCTCGATGTCCGCGGACGTGGTCACGCGCTCGGCGACGGTGGTCTCCACGGCGAGGATCGCGGCGTTCTGGAAACGGACGGTCGCGTTGCCGGGTCGCTCCGTCTCGGCGCTCGGAGTGTCCTGCTGAGGCCGCTCGGTCATGATCGTCACTTGCACATACTTCCGTATCGATGCTGGGTCTCCGTTGCGACTGCGCCGGACGGACCCCGGGAACGTCGTCGCCGTTGCCGATCCGGCAATCGTACTGGCCGTCCCCGAGCACCGGTGCGAAGCTGCCGGGATGACCGCACGACCCGCTCCCGGCGCGGATGCCGAGGCCTTCTGGACCGCCCGTTACGGTGACGCCCCGATCTGGTCCGGGGCGCCGAACGCCTCGCTCGTCGACACGGTGGCCCCGCTCTCCCCCACTCGCTCGGATCATCCGCTCCGCGCGCTCGACCTCGGCAGCGGTGAGGGTGGCGACGCACTGTGGCTGGCGGCGCAGGGGTGGCACGTCACCGCCGTCGACATCGCCACCAACGCCCTCGCCCGCGGCCGGACCGAGGCCGAGCGCGTCGGACTGGGCGACCGGGTGACCTGGGTGCAGGCCGATCTGGCCGCCTGGGACACCGACGACCGGTTCGACCTCGTCGCGGCGTCGTTCCTGCACTCGTCGGTGTCGTTCCCGCGGAGCGCGGTGCTGCGACGGGCGACGCGGCTCGTGGCGCCGGGCGGCCATCTGGTCGTCGTCGGGCACGCGGGCTCGCCGTCGTGGGCGTCGCACGGGGAGCACGCGCACGCCGAGCCCCTGGTCGGGCCGGCGGAACAGGTCGAGCAGCTCGCGCTGGACGACCGGTGGACAATCGAGGTCGCCGAGCTCCGCACGCGGCACGTCGCCGCGCCGGACGGCAGTCCGGCGACGCTCGAGGACTCGGTGGTGCTGGTGCGGCGGCACTGACACCCCGGCTCCACACCGCGCGAGAGGCCCCGTCGCCGGAGCGACGGGGCCTCTCGTGTCAGGTGCGTCGGATCAGCCGCGCAGCTCGAGGTACTTGGCGATGAGCGCCTTCGTCGAGGAGTCCTGCGCGTCCAGGGCGTCCTGGTCACCGTCGACCGCCGGGGCGACCTGCAGCGCCAGCTGCTTGCCGAGCTCGACACCCCACTGGTCGAACGAGTCGATGCCCCAGATGGTGCCCTCTGTGAACACGATGTGCTCGTAGAGGGCGATCAGCTGGCCGAGGACGCTCGGGGTGAGCTCCGGCGCCAGGATGGACGTCGACGGCTTGTTGCCGGTGAAGGTGCGGGCCGCGACGATCATCTCGTCGGTGGTGCCCTCGGCGCGGACTTCGTCAGCGGTCTTGCCGAACGCCAGCGCCTTGGACTGCGCGAAGAAGTTCGCCAGGAACAAGGAGTGGACGTCCTGGCCGGGCTGTACGGCCTTGCCGTCGCCGGACAGGTCCTGCAGGGCGTGCGCGGGCTTGGCGACCGTGATGAAGTCGGCCGGGATCAGCCGGGTGCCCTGGTGGATGAGCTGGTAGAACGCGTGCTGGCCGTTCGTGCCGGGCTCGCCCCAGAAGACCTCTCCGGTGTCGGTGACGACGTCCGAGCCGTCCCAGCGGACGCGCTTGCCGTTCGACTCCATCGTGAGCTGCTGCAGGTAGGCCGGGAAGCGGTGCAGGTACTGCGTGTACGGCAGCACCGCGTGGCTCTGGGCGCCGAGGAAGTTCGTGTACCAGACGTTGAGCAGGCCCATCAGGACCGGGACGTTCTGCGCGAGCGGGGTGGTGCGCATGTGCTCGTCGATGGCGTGGAAACCGGCGAGGAACTGCTCCCAGTTCTCCTTGCCGATCGCGATGACGACGCTGGTGCCGATGGCGGAGTCGACCGAGTAGCGGCCGCCGACCCAGTCCCAGAAGCCGAAGGCGTTCTCCGGGTCGATGCCGAACGCGGCGACCTTGTCGAGCGCGGTGGACACGGCGACGAAGTGCTTCGCGACGGCGTCCTTCTTCTCGTCGTCGCCGGCGTCGGACAGGCCGAGTTCCGACCAGAGCCACTGGCGCGCGAGACGGGCGTTCGTCAGGGTCTCGAGGGTGCCGAAGGTCTTCGACGCGACGATGAAGAGCGTGGTCTCGGGGTCGAGGCCAGCGGTCTTCTCGTGGATGTCGGCGGGGTCGATGTTCGAGACGAAGCGCACCTCGAGCCCCTGCTGCACGTACGGCTTGAGGGCTTCGTAGACCATGACGGGGCCGAGGTCGGACCCACCGATGCCGATGTTGACGACGGTCTCGATGCGCTTGCCGGTGACGCCCGTCCAGGCGCCGGAACGGACCTGCTCGGCGAAGCCGTAGACCTTGTCGAGCGTGGCGTGCACGTCGGCGTCGACGTCCTGTCCGTCGACCGTGAGGGGTGCGGCGGGGACCAGGCCCTCGGTCGCCTTCGGCCGGCGGAGCGCGGTGTGCAGGACGGCGCGGTCCTCGGTGACGTTGATGCGCTCACCGGAGATCATCGCCTGGTAGCGCTCGGCGACGCCGGTGTCCTCGGCGACCTGCAGCAGTGCCTGCAGGACCTCTTCGGTCACCAGGCCCTTCGACAGGTCGACCGTCAGGTCCGCGGCCTGGAAGGTGTACTTCTCGGCACGACCGGGGTCGGCGTCGAACCACCCCCGGAGGTCCGGGGAGAAGCCGGCGGCGATGCCGTCGAGCTGCTTCCATCCTGCGGTCGATGTGGGGTCGACGGGTGCGGAATCGGTCACTTCGGTCCTCCTGGACGCCAGAGCTGGACGGCCCGCAGACCTGGCGCAGCATCGCGTCGCGGGCCGCGTCCGAGCGTAGTGCCGTTCCGCCGACCCCGCGCACAGGACCGCGTCGTCCGTGGGCACAGGACCGCGTCGGCCGTGGGCGCAGGAGCGCGCCAACCGTGGGCGCTGGACCGCGTCACCGCTGGAGGACGCGGATCCGCTGGACACGACTTCGTCAGGATCGCCGCTCCCTCGACATTGCTGTAGTGAAGGAGGCACCGTGGACACCGAGACCGACACCGACGCAGACGTCGCCCTCACCCGACGACTGGCGGGTGGGGACCGCGCCGCGCTGGCGGACGCGTTCGACCGGTTCGCACCGACGCTCACCCGGTACGCGTGGGCGCTGGCCGGCAGCAGGCAGGACGTCGAGGAGCTCGTCCAGGACACGTTCCTGACGCTCTGGCAGAAGGCCGACACCCTGCAGCTGTCGACCCGTGCGCTCCTCCCCTGGCTGCTGGTGGTGTGCCGGAACCACGCGCGGAACCAGGCGCGGGCGATCGCCGGACGAGCGGCCGACGAGCTGCCGGCCGAGCTCGCCGTGCCGGAGGCCGACCAGGAGGCCCGTGAGCGCCTCCGGTGGGTCCGTGACGAGATCGACGCGCTCACGCCGCTCGACCGGCGGATCTGCGAGCTGTGCCTGATCGAGGGCCACTCGTACACCGAGGCGGCCGCGATGCTCGGGCTGAGCGTCGGTGCCGTGACCCAGCGGGTGTCCCGCTCCCGAGCACGACTGAAGAAGGCGGTGACGCACGATGAACACTGAGCCCCCCACCGGAGACGACCTGCAGCGGATGCTCGTCTCGATGAAGCAGAACGTCCTCGAGCACGCCGAGGAGCGGCACCCGGAGCCGCGGCGGCATCGCAGCCGCATCGTCATCGCCACCGTCGCCCTCCTCGCCCTCGGCACGGCCGGTGGCGCCGTCGCCCTCGCCGTCGTCCCGCAGGTCCAGCAGGCCGCCCCGGCGCCGAGCCCGACCGCCGAGCCCTCGGTGCCCGCGAGCACTCCGGCGTCGGCGCCGGTCGTCGACACCCCTGCTCCGAGGCCGTCCGCATCGAGCGCCGCGGCACCGTCTCGGTACCCGGACGACTGCCGGGCGCTCTACTCGGACGCGGACCGGCAGCGGTTCTTCGGCGCGACGCCACTCGCCCAGACACCCGCGCACCCGGACGGGACGACCGTTCCGGAACCCGCGTCGACCACGTACTCCGGCGGCACCTGGACGGCCGCCACGTGGCTCGACTGTCACTGGGCGCAGCCACGCACGGACGTCGGCAGCGTCCACGTCACCATCGGCAGTGCCTCCGCCACCGCTCTCGCTGAGCGCGAAGACGGGCTCCGCGCCGCGGGCGCAGACTGCGCGCCGGGTGACGGTGGCACGGTCTGCCGGCTGCCGGATGCGGCGGACCCGGACTTCGTCGGTGCCGAGACCTCGTGGTGGGACAGCGACGGTCGGTGGATCACGATCGACCAGGTCAACTTCCCGACCTCGGGCCTGCTGCCGGCCACCATCGCCGGGCTCTCGTCCGACCGGGTCGGGCCGGGCTCCTGGGTCGTGAGCGGCGCGGGGGTCGGGCCGATCACCATCGGTAGCTCGTACCAGGACGTGGTGGACGAGGTCGAACCCGTCCTGCCGCAGACGAACGGCGACTGCCCGAACCCGAACGTGGGGTTCTTCGACTCCGGTGACGTGCACGTCATCGTCGTGCAGGCGGGCGGGAAGGTCGTCGGTGTCGACGCGAGCGGCCTGACCACCGCGGCCGGGATGGGCCGGGGGAACAGCATCGACCAGCTCCGGGCCGCGTACCCGGACCTCACCCGGACCCCGGGGTACGGCGACGACTCGTCCCCCGCGTTCGCCTACTGGAGCGTCCGTGACGGCGACCGGTCGGTGACATTCGAGATGGACGAAGGCGGGGAACTCGTGACCGGGGTGTGGGTCGGCGACGACCCGCGGCCGCCTTACGAGTACTGCGGTTGAGGCCCCGCGGCGACCTTCCCGGGCAATCGGTACGACGACAGTCGTACTGTGGACAGGCCCACGAACCGAACAACCGGGAAGGACCCGCGTGACCCACGCACTCTTCGACCCCATCACCCTCCGCGGACTCGAGATCCGGAACCGCGTCTGGATCCCGCCGATGTGCCAGTACATGGTCGAGGCGCAGGACGGCGTCCCCACCCCCTGGCACCTCGTGCACCTCGGCGGCCTGGCCCGCGGCGGTGCCGGCGCGGTGGTCGTCGAGGCCACCGGCGTCGTCCCCGAGGGCCGGATCAGCCCGCAGGACCTGGGCCTCTGGAACGACGAGCAGCGCGACGCGTTCCGCCCGATCACCGACTTCATCCACAGCCAGGGCGCCGTCGCCGGCATCCAGCTCGCGCACGCCGGCCGCAAGGCCTCCACCAGCCGCGAGTGGGGTCCCACGGCGGGTGGCGGCAACGTCGCGCCGGAGCAGGGCGGCTGGCAGCCGGTCGGCCCGTCGCCGATCGCGTTCCCGGGGCTGCACGTCCCCACCGAGCTGACCGTCGAGGGCATCGCGGAGGTGGTCCGGGCCTTCGCGGCCGCCGCCCGTCGCGCGGTCGACGCCGGCTTCGACCTGCTCGAGCTGCACGGCGCCCACGGGTACCTGCTGCACGAGTTCCTGTCGCCCCTGTCGAACGAGCGCACCGACCAGTACGGCGGCTCGCTCGAGAACCGCGCCCGTGCGCTGCTCGAGACCGTCGACGCCGTCCGGGCCGAGGTCGGCGAGGACGTCCCCCTCGTCGTCCGCCTGTCCGCGACCGACTGGGTCGAGGGCGGCTGGGACCTCGCCGAGTCCGAGCAGCTGTCCGCCTGGCTCGGCGAGCACGGCGTGGACCTGGTCTCGGTGTCGACCGGCGGCAACGTCCAGAACGCCCCGATCCCGGTCGGTCCCGGCTACCAGCTGCCGTTCGCGACCGCGATCCGGCAGGCCACGGGCGTGCCGGTCGCGGCCGTCGGGATGATCGACGACCCGTTCCAGGCCGAGCAGATCGTCGCCCTCGGGCAGGCTGACGTGGTCCTCGTCGGTCGTGGTGCCCTGCGCGACCCGAACTTCCCGATCCGTGCCGCACAGGCGCTCCGGGTGGACCTGCCGTACAAGCCCGCACCGTACGAGCGCGCCTACCGCTGATCCCACTGCGCGGGTGACGGACGGGAGGCCCGCACCACCGCCTCCCGTCCGTCACCCTCCACAGACGGCCGTTCCCGGACCGCCGTCCACAGGTCGGGATCGCTCCGGCGGCCCGGCCGACGTGAGCCGCTACCGTGGTCTTCATGACGGGCACGGGGGTGACCGCCGGGCACGGCCCGGCGCGGGGCGAGGAGTGGTCGCGACTGCCGGTGGGGCGGCGCGAACACCGACAGGACGTGGTCCTGGCGCTCGTGCTCGCCGCCGCCCTGACCGTGTCGATGACCCTCTACGGCGCGATCGGCCTCTACGACGACCCGGCTCCCTGGTGGGTGTCGGCGCTCATGGTCGTCGCGAACGCCGGACCACTCGCGGTCCGGCGGCGCTTCCCGATGTCGGTCGCCGTGGTCGCCGCGCTGGCGTTCGCCGCGACCCAGCTCCTGCGGGTGCCCGAAGGGCTGTTCGTCAACTTCACGCTCTTCATCGCCCTGTACACGGTCGGCGCCTGGTGCTCGGACCGGGTCCGCGCCGAGGCGGTGCGGTGGGTCCTCATCCTCGGCATGTTCGCGTGGGTGTTCCTGGCGATCGTGTTCCGGTGGTCGGTGCCGAGCGCGCTGCCGGGCGACGGCGACTCGGTGATCCCGCCGTTCGTGGCGAACTCGCTGCTGTCGATCATCATCAACCTGGTGTACTTCGGCGCCGCCTGGTACTCCGGCAACCGGGCGTGGACGGCCGCGGTCGCCAAGCACGACCTCGACGAGCGCACGGTCGAACTGGCCGCCGAGCGGGAGCGGTCCGCGGCGCAGGCGGTCGCCCTCGAACGGGTCCGCATCGCCCGCGAGCTCCATGACGTCGTCGCCCACCACGTGTCCCTGATGGGCGTGCAGGCCGGCGCCGCCCGACGGGTGATCGACCGCGACCCGGTGCAGGCCGCGGCGTCCCTCGGGGTCGTCGAGGACAGCGCCCGGACCGCGGTGGAGGAACTGCGGCGGATGCTCGGTACCCTCCGGCAGTCCGATGCGGACGGTCACACGCTGCCCGCCGACGCGCCGAGCACCGAGGGGCTCGCGCGGCTGCCGGAACTGGCCGCGGCCGCGACGAGCGCCGGACACGACACCGGCTTCAGCGTCGTCGGTGACGTCCGACCCGTTCCGCCGACCGTCGCGGCGGTCGCCTACCGGATCGCGCAGGAGGCCGTGACGAACGTCCTCAAGCACGCGGGGCACGACGCCCGCGCCGACCTGCGGCTGCGGTACCTGCCGGACGGCCTCGAGCTCGAGGTGACGGACACCGGGGCCGGGGCTCGGGCCTCCCGGTCGACCGCGGGCAGCGGACTCGGCCACGTCGGCATGCGCGAGCGCGTCGCCGCGGTCGGCGGACGGATCGAGATCGGGCCCCGTGCCCGCGGCGGCTACCTGGTGCGGGCATGGCTGCCGACGGCGTGATCCGGGTGGTCCTGGCCGACGATCAGGACCTGGTGCGGGCCGGTTTCCGGGTGATCCTGGAATCGGAACCGGGTGTGCGGGTCGTGGCCGAAGCCGCCGACGGCGCCGCAGCCGTGGCCGCCGTCGCCGCCCATCGGCCGGACGTCGTCTGCCTCGACGTGCAGATGCCCGGCGTCGACGGGCTGGAGGCCGCTCGGCGCATCACCGCCACCGACGACCCGCCAGCGGTGCTCGTGCTGACGACGTTCGACACCGACGAGTACCTGTTCGACGCCCTCGCCGCCGGGGCCAGCGGGTTCCTGCTGAAGAACGCCTCCCCCGAGAAGCTCATCGAGGCGGTGCGCACGGTCGCTGCCGGGGACGCCCTGCTCTCCCCGGACGTGACCCGACGGGTGATCAGCCGTGCGACGAGCGCGAGCGCGCCGGTGGTGGCGTCGGTGACCGCGCCCGCGACCGACGGCGTGCACGCGGGACCCGGTGCTGATCCGGTGGCCGGCCTGACCGAGCGCGAGACCGAGGTGCTCCGGCTGCTCGGGCGCGGACTGAGCAACGCCGAGATCGCCCGACTGCTCTTCGTCGGGGACGCGACCGTGAAGACCCACGTGTCGAACGTGCTGCAGAAGCTCGGCGTGCGGGACCGGATCCAGGCCGTGGTGTGGGCGTACGAGAACGGCGTGGTCCGCTCCGGCGACTGAGCCCTCCCCCGCAAGACGCAACGTCGGCGGCACGGCGCAAGGGTGTTCCGTTGCGCGGAACCGCCCGCGTTGCGTCTCGCGGAAGAGACCGTCTCCCCCGCATGGCGGAGGAGCCCGGGCGACGATCCCCGTCTCGTGCCGGAGGCGCCGACCCCACCCGCCCTCGTACCGTCGGAGGCGCAGCGACGGTCGCTGCGGAAGGGACCCGCCATGCTCAGCATCGAGGGAGTGACCAAGCACTTCGGCGAGCGCCGCGTGCTCGACGACGTCGGCTTCACGGTCGGTCGGGGCCGGTTGACCGGGTTCGTCGGAGGCAACGGCGCCGGCAAGACCACCACCATGCGCATCATGCTCGGCGTGCTGGACGCCGACAGCGGCACGGTCGCCATCGACGGCGTCCCGATCGGCCCGGCCGACCGACGTCGGTTCGGGTACATGCCCGAGGAACGCGGCCTGTACCCGAAGATGCCGGTGGCCGAGCAGGTCACGTACCTGGCGCGGCTGCACGGTGTCGACCGCCGGACCGCGACGGCGCGGACCACCGAGCTGCTCGAGCGGCTCGAACTCGGCGTACACGCCGGCGACCCGGTGGAGAAGCTCTCGCTCGGCAACCAGCAGCGCGTGCAGGTCGCTGCCGCCTTGGCCCACCGGCCCGAGGTCCTGGTGCTCGACGAGCCGTTCTCGGGCCTCGACCCGATGGCCGTCGACACGGTCCTCGGCGTCCTCCGTGAGACCGCGGCGGACGGCGTGCCGGTGCTGTTCTCCAGCCACCAGCTCGACGTGGTCGAGCGGCTCTGCGACGACGTCGTCGTGATCGCGGGCGGTCGCATCCGGGCGGCCGGGCCGCAGGACGAACTCCGACGGAAGGCGGGACCGGCGGCGTGGGAGCTCCTGGTGGCGGACGACGTCGCCTGGCTCCGCGAGGAACCGGGCGTCACCATCCGGGAGTTCGACGGCGGCTACGCCCTGTTCGAAGCGGACGAGTCCGTCGCCCAGGCCGTCCTGCAGCGCGCGGTCGGCCGGGGCGCGGTGGCGTCGTTCGGTCCGCGGGTCCCCCGTCTCAGCGAGGTCTTCACGGAGGTCGTCCGATGAGCGTCGTCCAGCGCAGCACCGTCGACGCGGTCCGGCTCGTCACCGTGCGGGAGATCCAGGCCCGGCTCCGCAGCAAGGCGTTCGTCGTCTCCGCGGCGATCCTGCTCGTGATGGTCGTGGCCGGCATCGTCATCGCGGGCATCGTCGGCAAGTCAGCGGCGAACGCGACGACCCCGGTCGCCGTGGTCAGCGGTGTGAGCCTGCCGAGCTCCGACGGGCTCGACGTCACGCGGACCACTGACCGCGCATCCGCCGAGCATCTCGTGCGCGGCGGCGAGGTGGACGCCGCGATCGTCCCCGACGGCGGACAGCTCGGCTTCCGGGTCGTCGGACTCGACAGCGCGCCGACCGACGTCGTGCAGGCGCTCAGCGTCTCCCCCGAGGTCGACCTGCTCGACCCCGGTGCGCTGCCGCCCGGGCTGGTGTCCCTGGTGGGGATCGCGTTCGGCGTGGTCTTCTTCGCCTCGGCCGTGACGTTCGGACAGTCGATCGCGCAGAGCGTGGTGGAGGAGAAGTCCACCCGGGTCGTCGAGATCCTGATGGCGGCGATCCCCGCACGGGCACTGCTCGCGGGGAAGGTGATCGGCAACAGCGCGATGGCCCTCGGACAGATCGTGGCGATCGCGATCGCCGCCGCCGTCGCACTCGCGGTGACCGGCCAGGACAACCTCTTCACGCTGCTCGGCCCGAGCGCGCTGTGGTTCGTCGGGTTCTTCGCGGTCGGGTTCGTCCTCATCGCGGCGCTGTTCGCGGCGTCGGCGGCCCTGGTGTCCCGTCAGGAGGACGTCGGCAGCGTGACCACACCGGTGATGATGCTGCTGATGATCCCGTACTTCCTCATCGTGTTCGCCGCGGACGACCCGACGATCCTCGGCATCATGTCGTACGTGCCGTTCAGCGCCCCGATCGGCATGCCGGTCCGGATCTTCCTGGGGACGGCCGAGTGGTGGGAGCCCGTGCTCTCGCTGGTCGTCGTCGCAGCGTCCGCCCTCGTCGTGGTGCTCCTCGGTGCCCGGGTCTACGAGAACGCGCTGCTCCGCACCGGTGGCCGGGTGAAGCTGGCCGAGGCCATCCGCGGCTGACCCTGGTCACCGATGCTCCGGAGGACGCGATCGGTCGGTCCCCCGTGGCGGTTCCCGGACACCGGACTGCCATGGGGGACGGCTGTCGTGGGATGCTTCGCGTGATGCCGATCGACGACGCGAAGCCGGTGCGTCTCGACGTGACGGGGACGGACCTCGGGGAGGCCGCGACCTTCATCGCGGACCTCTACGGCGCGGAACTCCGCGTCGAGCCCGTCGCGACCCCGTTCTCGTTCCGGTACGCGGCACTCGGCGACAGCACGATGTCGCTGCACATCGCCCAGTTCGCCGGACACGTCGACGGGGAACTGCCGCCGTCGGACGCCGTCATCGTCCAGTGGCTGCAGTCCGGGTCCTCCCGGCTCGACACCGGGGGCAGCGTCCTCGACATGGAACCGGGCGTCCCGGTGCCGCTGCTGCCCGAGCGCACGTTCTCGTTCAGCATGGAGGACTACGAGCAGCGGCTCGTGCACCTGTCCCGTGAGGTCGTCGAACGCGTCGCGGCCGAGCAGGGTGCGGACCTGACCGCCGGCCTGCGCTTCGACCACATGACACCACCGTCCGACCAGTCCGTCCGGACCTGGCACAACACGGTGTCGCTCATCTCGCACACCCTGCGTGACGGCACGCCAGGCCGTCTGCTGCACGCCGAGATGGCACGGCTGGCCGCGGCGTCCCTGCTCGAGATGTACCCGCAGCAGCGCCCGGCACGCCGGAGCCCCGAAGGCACGGCACTGTCGGTGCACGTCCGCGCAGCCGTCGAGTACGTCAACGACCACGCCCGGATGCCGATCACGACGAGCTCGCTGGCACGACACCTCGACGTGAGCCTGCGTGCACTGCAGGAGGCGTTCCAGCGGGACCTGCAGACCACGCCGAACGCCTACATCCGGCAGGTGCGCCTGGACCGGGTGCGACAGGAGCTGCTCGCCTCCGAGCCGACCGCCGTCACCGTCCGCGAAGTGGCCGCGGGGTGGGGCTTCGCGCACCTCGGTCGCTTCGCGCAGCAGTACGTGGCCGAGGTCGGCGAGACCCCGATGGCCACCCTCGAGCGCTCGGCGCGGGGTCCGGTAGCGGACTGACCCGGCCAACTCGTGGCGGCACCGGTCGACGGGAGGAGGCCGTGCCTCCCGACCGTCGGTCCGGCAGGGCTCAGATGAAGTCGGTGTGCGCGTTCGGCGCGTAGGCCGTCATCAACGTCGCCGCGGCGAGCCGGGCGGAGCGCGCCGGACGGGTCGTGCGGTGGATCGCAGCCTCGACCTTGGCGCCCTCGACGAGCAGCGACAACGCGTCGGCGACGTGCAGGGGCAGTCCTGCCCGACCGGCGAGCGCGTGCAGGTGGGCCTCGATGCCGCGCAGGTGCTCGTGAGCCAGGGCGGCGACGCGCGACTCGGAGCGCCCGAGCTCGCCGTAGCCGTTGATGAAGGCACATCCGGTCCATGACTCGTCCTCGAAGCAGGACTCGAGGTGTGCGAAGACCGTCAGGATCTCGTCCCGGGCGTCGGCAGCCCCGACGGCGGCGGCGGCGAGACCGTCGTTCCACCGCTCGTGGCGGTGCTCGAGCACGGCGACGACGACGTCGATCCGTTCCGGGAAGAGCGCACGGACCGTCGCTTGGTCTGCCCCGGCGAGCGTCGCGATGGCGGCGTGGTCGAGACCGACGGCCCCCTCGGCGGTGAAGACCCGGTCAGCGGCGTCGACGACGCGAGCACGGTCCCAGCGGTGCGGTGCCTGCTCGACGTCGACGCCCACGTCAGATGGTCGTCGTCGAGGTGCGGAGGGCGGTGCCGTGAGCAGATCGCTCGGCGCACAGCGCCTCGAGCCGGCCCAGTCGTGCCCAGACGACCCGGTGGTCGGCCGTCAGCCCGGTGGCGTCGGCCGTCACACGGGCGTTCCCCTGCTGGAGGGCGTTCACGCGACGGCCTGGAAGAACTCGGCGTACGTGGGGTCGGTGCTGACGCCGATGCCGAGTCGGCTGATCACGATCCGGTCGATCTCGACGGGCGAGGACATGCCTCGTCGGTGCCACTCCAGGGGGTCGGAGCGGAGTTCCTGCATCATGGTGGAGTCACGCACGGGGGGCCTCCTGTTCGCGCAGCAGCGCGGTCATGTCGATGGGTTCGGTCAGCGCGACGGTGTCGTACGGCGCTGTTGCGGCGGTGATCACGAGGCGACCACCAGGGCGATCACGGCGAGCGTGAACGCGGTGACGGCGGCGAGGCCGGCGACGAGCGCGCTGGCGGTCAGGATCCGGCGGCGGGTCGCCTCGCGGACCTCGGAGAAGGTCTCGGTGCGCCTCGGGCGGCGAACGGCCGGGCCTCCGGCGAGAGGTGTCGGGATGGCGGTGATGGTGGCGGGCATGAGCTTCGCCTCCTCTGCAGGGACCTCGGACGGTCCCGTGTCGACCAGGGCGACCGCTGCGTACAGGCCACCGCAGATCGCGGGGGATGTCGGGGCACTCGGGATGATGTTCGTCCTGGTGTCTGCGACGCTACGACAGCCGTCCGGCGGGACACGAACGCGTTCGTGGATCCGCGACTCGCGACGGGGCGCACCGCGCTTCCCGAGCGGGGGTCACGCGCGTTCCGCGCATCGCGTTGCGGGCCGGGCTCGGCCGAGTCGGGCCGGGCGGCGGGCCGGATCGGTCAGCGAGCCGGGCCGGTCAGCGCAGTGCCCGCCGGTAGCGCCAGCGGACGACGACCTGCGCGACCCGGAGCAGCGGGAACACGAGCGCCCAGTGGCGAGTCGTGGACGGCCGGGTCAGGGAGCGCAGCGTCAACCACACGGCGTCGCCCTCACGGGTGACGACGAAGGCCTCCTCGCCGTCGACCGGGTGGCCGGGCAGCGTCCGGTAGGCGAACCCGACACGGTCGGCGGTGCGCACGACCTCGACGACCTCGACGGGCTCCCGCACGACGACCAGCCCGATCGGGAAGCGCACGTCCAGCCGCTGACCCGGTCGCGCCTCCGTGTCGTCGGGCACCGAGAAGCCGCTGCGCGTCTTCACGCCCCAGCGGAGCACCGACCGGGAGGCCCGCTCCCACACCGCCTCGCCCGTGCCGACCGCAGACCGCCGCTCGTACCGCCGGTACGTCGGGGCCGTGGGGCCCCAGACGGCGGACGCGACCGCCGTCCGTGCCGCGCCCGCCGCGCTGCCCCGTCCGACCGCGGCCGTCCCCTCGTCGCTGCCCATGCCGGCCATCCTGCCCGAAGGACGTGCGCGGGAGCGGTGGACGACCCTCCCGGCCCATCGCCGACCACCCCGTCGTCAGGCCCCGCGCGTACCGTCCAGACCATGAGCAACGTCATCATCCTCGGCGGCCACGGTCGCGTCGCCCTCCTCACCGCGCAGCTCCTGACGGCCCGCGGCGACACCGTCTCGTCGGTCATCCGCAAGGCCGAGCAGCAGGACGACGTCCGCGGCACCGGTGCGGAGCCCGTCGTCGCGGACATCGAGCAGCTCGACATCGCCGGGCTCACCGACCTGGTCCGCGGACACGACGCGATCGTCTGGGCAGCAGGGGCGGGTGGGGGTTCCGCCGAGCGCACCTGGGCCGTCGACCGGGACGCCGCGATCCGCTCCATGCACGCCGCGCTCCAGGCGGACGTCCAGCGATTCGTCCTGGTCTCCTGGTCGGACGCGGGCCTCGGCCACGGCGTCCCCGAGGACGACGACTTCTTCGCCTACGCCGAGGCGAAGACCATCGCCGACGCGGTCCTCCGCGACTCGGCCCTCGACTGGACGATCGTCGCCCCGAGCACCCTGACCGACGACGAGCCGACCGGGTCCGTCGAGACCGCCGACCCGTCCTCCAGCATCGCCCGCGGGGACGTCGCCGCACTGGTCGCCGCAGCCCTGCACGACGACGCGTCGGTCGGCAAGACCTTCCGCGTCAACACCGGTGACGTCGCGATCGAGCAGTTCGTCCGCGACTGAGCGGTCGCCGCTCGCTGCGCCGTCGTCCCGCGCTGCGAGACGCCCGCATGTCCACGAGACGCCGCCGGATCCGGTGGCGTCTCGTGCTGTCGGCAGCGTCTCGTGCTGTCGGCAGCGCTCAGGGGAGCAGCGCGGCGGCCACCGCGCGGGCCGTCGCGGTGTCGCCGGCGCCGCCCCGGAGGCGCATCGCCAGTGCCCCGGACACCACGAGGAGCAGTCGGTCGGCGAGGACGTCGGCCTCCTCCGGCCCGACCAACGGCACCGCAGCCTGCCGGAGGCGCGACCGCAGCGTGGCGGTCTCGTGGTGCAGGACGACCGTGATCTCGTCGGGCGGATCCGCGTACTCCGACGCCGTGCCGAGGAAGGCGCACCACCGCGACCCGGTCGGCGTCGACCGGAAGTCGTCGAGCGCGTCGAAGACCGCCAGCAGCCGGCCCCGGTCGTCGGGCGCATCTGCGACGGCGTCGTCCCACACCCGCAGCCACTCGTCGTGCCGCCGTTCGAGCGCTGCGGCGACCAGGGCTTCCTTGCTGGCGTACCCGCGGTAGAGCGTGGCGGCGGAGACCCCGGCGCGTTCGAGGACGGCGTCGATCGGGGTCGCGGCGATGCCCCGCGTGAAGAACAGCTCCTCCGCGGCGTCGAGGAGCTTCCGCTCCGTTCCTGGACGCATCGTCATGCCAGCACCCTAGGCTCTCAAAAGTGAAACGTACGTTTTCGTTCTTGGGTTCGCCCGGCGCGCTCGTCGGCAGCGGTACCGCGCTCATCGCGGCCACCTACGGGTTGGTCCGCCTGGCGTACGGACTGTTCCTGCCCGACGTCCAGCACGCGATCGGGCTCGGCGACGGCCCGGCGGGCTGGATCGCGTCGGGCTCCTCGGTCGTGTACTGCGTCGGCGCGCTCGCCGGATTCCTGGTCGCACCGACGCACCCCCGGACCGCCGTCGTCCTGGCGGTGCTCACGGCCGGCCTCGGTGTCGCCGGGATGGCCGCGAGCACCGGCCCACTGGGGTTCGGCGTCGCCGCGGTCGTCAGCTCGGCGGGGGCAGGGCTGGCCTCCCCCGCACTCGTCCGACTCGTGCAGCGGAACCTGACAGCTGACCGGGCGAACGGGGCGCAGGCCGTGGTCAACTCCGGCACGGGGCCGGGTCTCGTCATCGCGGGCCTCCTGGCCCTCGTGCTGCTGCCGGACTGGCGGACGGCCTGGGCCGTGGCGGCCCTCGTCACGGTGCTCGCCGGTGCGGCCGTCCTGCTCGCCGACCGAGCGGGCGCAGCAGCACCGGCACCAGCACCAGCACCAGCACCGGATCCCCCGACCGACACCGGAGCCACCACCGTTCCACCCCGCCCCTGGTTCGCCGCACACCGCCGCCCCGTGCTGGTGGCACTGCTGCTCGGCACCGGATCGGCCGCGGTGTGGACGTACGGTCGGACCCTGCTCGTCGACGCCGGCGCACCGACGGCCCTGTCAGTGGTGGCGTGGATCGCCCTCGGGGCCGGAGGTGCGGCGGTGGCCCTGACGTCCCGGTGGCTCGGGCGACTGCCGGCGCGGACCGCGTGGACACGCACCGCGGCCGTGGTGGCGATCGCGACCCTCGGCCTCGGCGTGGTCGCGCAGCTGCACGGCGCCGCCCTGACCGCGGTGGCGCTGGGCTGCTGCGCACTGTTCGGGTGGGGCTACACCGCCGCGACCGGCGCTCTCATCTCGTGGACGGCCGAACTCGACCGCGACCGCGCGGCCGCCGGCACCTCCGTGCTCTTCGTGGTCCTGGTCTTCGGGCAGGCACTGGGGGCGGCCGCAGCGGGCAGCGCGGTCACCGCGGCGGGGACGGGCCCGGTGCTCGTCGCCGCCGCGGTGGTCGTCGCGCTCGGGGTGGTGCCGGCGCTCAGAAGTCCTCGCCGATGTCCGGCACGTCGGTCATCTCCTCGTTCCACGCAGGCCGCGCGGGCTGCAGGCGCAGAGTCTCCGACTCGAGGTACTCGATGACCTCCGGGTCGAACGGCTCGTCGGCGCTGTCCGGCACCGGCGTCGAGAAGATCTCGCTGGCCGGCCCGATGAGCAGGTGCGCGTAGACCGTCCCGCCGCCCTCGGTGATGATCGGGATCTGGACGACGTCGGACTTGTTCGCCACGGCCAGGGCACGGCAGTACCGGAGGAGGGCCTTGCAGGTGCGGTCCCCGGTCAGGAAGGAGCTGTTCACGTAGTGGATGCGGCGCATGTCGGCCAGGGTGTCGGACGGTCCCTGAGCCCACGCCTAGGCTTTGCCGGAGCCGGACAGTCGGCGCGGAAGGACACCACCATGGGCAAGCTCGTCTACGACTCGACGTTCACCGCGGAGTTCGACGACCGCCTGCTGACGCACCTGCAGATCGTGATCGGGATGAAGCTCCGCCGCGGCGAGTCCTTCATGTTCTCGTGGAAGGACGACGTGGAGCTCGGTGACGGCCGCACCGCGATCTGGCTCGACCGCTCGATGCCCCTCGTCTTCCGCTACTCGGGCAGTCGCATCCCCGCCGTGAACCGCGCCTGGGTCGAAGCGCTCGGCCTGACCGCCGGGTCGTCCGCGGGCCTCCGCATCGTCCCGGAACCGACTGATTCCGGGGACACCCTGTGAAGCGCACGGTCCTGACCTACGGCGGGACGCAGTACACGATCGCCAACGAGGACACGGAGACGGTGCAGGCGCGCATCGACGCGGGTCTGCGGGACCAGCCGTTCATGTGGCTGCAGGTCAACTACGGGGACGGCCGGGTGACGCCCGCCGTGCTCCTCATCTCCCCGGCGACCCCGGTGGCGATCATCACCGAGCGGGACGTCGACGAGCAGGACGAGGACGGCTCCGTCGCCCGCTACCTGCTGCCCGAGCAGACCCGGCCGGCGTCGATCGAGATCGGGCCCACCGAGCACTAGCGACGTCGGGAGCGGTCGACCGCTCTGCCGTCCGACGCCACTTCAGCCCCGACCGCCGCCGAGCAGTGCGCGCAGGGCGTCCTCCAACGGCACGGCGACCGATTCGACCTCGGCGGACGCCAGGGGTTCCACGCGGGTCGAGGTCCGCATCATGGTCATGCCGAGCACGACGGACAGGGCGATCTCGGCGCGGACGAGCAGGTCGTCGTCGATCTCGTCCGGGCTCCCGGCTCGCACGGCGCCGGCGAGGCGTTCCGCGTAGCCGCGCAGGGTCTCACGACGGATGCGGTCCACGACCTCGTCTCCGGAGCTCCGGAGCAGGAGCAGCAGCTGCATCGAGTCCTCGTCCGTGGGCGACCGGATGATGTGCCGGATGAGGCCGCCGAGCGCCCGCTCCAGGTCCGAGCCCGAAGGCGCAGCGTCCCGGTCCGGCGCTGCTCGATCGAGACAGGCGCGGAACAACCCCTCCTTCGATCCGAAGTACCGGTTGATGAGCGCGACGTTCACCCCGGCGTCGGCGGCGATGTCCCGCACGGTCGTGGCCCGGTAGCCGTCGAAGGCGAACCGGCGCCGGGCAGCCTGCACGAGGGCCAGGCGAGTGGCGGCGGCGTCCTTGCTCATGGCCCGAGCGTAGCGCCCGCGTCGGTGCGACCGATCGTGATGTAAGCGCATGTTGACATCGGTGTGAGAACGCGTACCCTCGTCAAGTCAGCAGTTGTTGACATCGACAGCGTCGTCGGCCCCCTGCCCAGAACACCCCGATCCGACGGAGCACGATGTCCACCGCCACCGCGAGCCCCCGCACGGGCTCGACCCCGACCACCGAACACGGCCGGCGCCCGAACAGCACCGCGATCATCGTCTACCTGTCCCTGGGTGGCCTGTCGTTCGCGGTCCTGCAGTCCCTCGTCGCACCCGCGCTCTCGACGATCGGCACGGACCTCGGCGCCTCGACCAGCGCCGCCAGCTGGGTCCTCACCGCCTACCTGCTCTCCGCGTCGGTGCTCACCCCGATCCTCGGTCGCCTGGGCGACATGGTCGGCAAGCGCAAGGTGCTCATCGTGGTCCTCACGATCCTCCTGGTCGGTGCCGTCCTCGCCGCGCTCGCCCCGAACCTCGGCGTGCTCATCGTCGCCCGAGCCCTGCAGGGCGCGGCGGGCGCGGTGATGCCGCTGTCCATCGGCATCGTCCGCGACGAGCTGCCGAAGGAGAAGGTCAGCGTCACCATCGGCCTGCTCTCCGCGATCTTCGGCATCGGTGCCGGCGTCGGCATCGTGGCCGCCGGGCCGATCGTCGAGCACCTGTCGTGGCACTGGCTGTTCTGGCTGCCCGCCGTCCTCGTCGTGATCGCCCTGCTCGGTGCCGTGTTCGGCATGCCCGAGTCCCCGGTGCGGAAGCCCGGCCGTCTCGACGTCGCCGGCACCGCCGTCCTCGCCGTCTCGCTCGTCGCGATCCTGCTCGCCGTCAGCGAGGGCCAGACGTGGGGCTGGGGCGACGTCAAGACCGTCGGCCTGCTGATCGTCGGTGCCGTCGCCCTCGTCGCGTTCGTGTTCGTCGAGCTGCGCGTCGCCGAACCCCTCATCGACGTGCGGCTCTTCGCCGTCCGCGGGGTCTGGACCGCCCACGTCGTCGCGCTCGTCTTCGGCTTCGCGATGTTCGGCACGTTCGTCCTCGTCCCGACGCTGCTGCAGCTCCCCAGCGCCCTCGGCTACGGCTTCGGCAAGGACGTCACGCAGGCGGGTCTCTTCCTGCTCCCGACCGTCGTGATGATGGTCATCGCCGGGCCGATCGCCGGGATCCTCGTCCGCAGGGTCGGGCCCAAGCCGCCGATGCTCATCGGCGGGATCGCCATCGTCGCCGCGTTCGTGATCCCCGCGATCTCGCACGCCGCCCTCGCCGAGGTGGTCATCTCGGGCGTCTTCACCGGCATCGGCATCGGCCTGGCACTGGCCGCCTGCTCGAACGCGATCATCGAGAGCGTGCCGGCGAACCAGACCGGCGAGGCGATCAGCGCGAACACCGTCGTCCGGACGATCGGTTCCAGCGTCGGCACGGCCGTGATCGCGGCACTCATCACCTCACACAGCACCCCGCAGGGTCTGCCCACCGACGACGCGTTCACGATCGGGTTCTGGGCGTGCACGGGGGTGGCCGTCCTCGCGGTGGTCGCGGCCCTCGCTGCCCCGTCGATGCGCGCCCGCCGGGCCGCAGCGGTCGCCGCGGGCGTCGACGACTTCGACGAGGTCACGCACTGACCCGCTGAACGGGCCCGGTCGGCGAGACGCCGCCGGTCGTGCGAGACGCCGCCGGAATCGGCGGCGTCTCAGCGACTCGGCGGCGTCTCGGGCTGACGACCGAAGAGCGACGCGAGCGTCGCGACGATCGCCATCCGGAGCCGGACGCCGGCGGGCGGGGCCGGCGGCAGGGTCCGGATCGGTGCGGTGAAGGCGAGGTCGTGCAGGTTGTTGCGCTTCGACCCGTCCCAGTTCGCGAAGAGGTACGGCGTGCCGAGCGCCATCAGGCTGCGGACCGGTGCCGGGCGCACGCCGGAGGCGGCGACCGCGTAGCCGGAGTGGCCGGCGGTGATCGCCTGGATGACGGTGTCCGCGTCGGTGACCCCGTTGGCGGTCACCACGGTGGTGATGCCCGTGCGGTCGCGGGCGACGAATTCGATGATGTGTTCAGTCACGAGGAGCTCAGGGTGGCGAGTGTCTGTCTCGGCGCGGGTGAGACGCGCGAGGCTTGGCCGGAACCGACGTTGCTTCCGTCCTCGAGGATACGTCGCACCCGTCGGGACGGTGCACGGACGATCCCGATTGCGTACGGTTGCCCGTGTCCCGGGCCCGCACCCGCGCCCGCGCCCGCGACCACCGGCGCCGTGCACCGGTCAGGCGACCCAGACGACGATGCCGTTGTAGCCGTTCAGCAGCGCTGCGACCCCCGCGCGCAGGGCGCGGCCGGCACGCTCGTCGGTGAACGTGGACGGGTCGTGGTGACTCGAGGTGCCGAGCCCTTCACCGCGGAAACCGGCGCCGGTCCAGTCCGCCGCCGTCACGTTCGCCGTGGGTTCGGCGATCTCGGCACCGAGCACGAGGAACTGCTGGTGCAGCGCGGACGGTGAGATCGCGGCGATCGGGTCGACCAGCTCGTCGCCGACGCTGATCACCAGGTCGGTGCGCTTGCCGATCGCCGCGGCGACGGACGGCAGCCGGTCCTCGGCGGTGTCCTCGACGACCGGGACGACCGTGACGTCCTCGGACCGGGCCCACGAGCGGACGGCGTCGACGAGGGTCTCGGTCTGTGCATCCGGCTTCCCCGGGGACAGCAGGACCACCCGGTACCCGGTCGGTGGCGCCACGTCGTCCCACGAGTGCGGTGCGGGGCTGACGGTGGCCTCCGGCGCGGGCGGCGAGTCCGGGTCGACGAACCCCGGGCCGAGCGCGCCCGTCCCGCGGACCGGGGTGGGGGCGTCGGTCGGCACCGCCGTGGTGGCGGCTCCGGTCCGGAGGCCCGTGGCCTGCTCGGCGTCGGCGGTGCGGCCCGTCTGCTCCGCCCCGGTCGAGCAGCCGGTGACGAGGACCGAGCCGGCCGCCACCAGGGCAGCGGCGGCGAGGACGGTGGTGGCGCGACGAGTCAGACGGATCACGAGACGCCATGCAAGCACAACCGGAGGCCGCGACGGACCGGTGGGAGCCGCTGTCCAGAGCCCGTCCAGCCGTTCGTAACCCGTTGTTCGCCTGCGCGTCGATCTCGGCCGCGATGGTCAGGCCGGTGATGCACCGAACCACCCGTCCCGCTCGCAGCGGGCTCCACCTCCTCCCCGCGGTCTTCCGCCCCCGGCCCGTCCTCCCCCGGATCGTCGCGCGGCTGGTCGCCGTCCTCGTGCTCCTCGGCGCCGTCGTCGTGAGCCTGTTGACGGGAGTGTCCGCGGCGAGCGCCCACGGCTTCAGCTCCGTCGTCTACGCGGACGTCAGCGGGAAGGGGGCCGACACCGTGCGGGCCCGACTGGGGCTGGAGTACGACCTCATGCTCGTGTCCGTGGCGACGAGCGAGCACGACGACGAGCTGTACCGACAGGGCCAGGCCGCGTGGGACGACGGCGACGACCCCGGCATGGTCAGGGCGGCGGAGGCGCACCACGACGCGATCAGCGAGTACCTGTTCGACCGGTTCTCGATGACCTCCGGTGGGGAGGCGTGCACCGGCACGCTCCAGGACACCATGGAGGTCGACGTGCAGGACGAGGTCCCCTACGCCGAGGTCGTCGCGGACTTCGCCTGCCCGACACCGGGACGCACCGACCCGGGGCACGTGGTGGAGTCGACGCTCTTCCCGGACAGCGAGACGTTCGTGCGGGACACGAAGACGATCGTCACGTACGACGTCGACGGCAAGCAGGGCACAGCCACCCTCGACGCGTCCCAACCGAGGTTCTCGACCGAGCAGTCGGCGGGGCAGCGGTTCTGGGAGTTCTTCACCCTCGGGGCGGAGCACCTGCTGACCGGGATCGACCACATCCTGTTCCTCATCGCGCTGATCGCCGGCTCCCGACGGCTGCGCGAGGTCGTCTACACGGCGTCGGCGTTCACGATCGCGCACTCGATCACGTTCATCCTGGCGGCGCTCGGCGTCGTCAGTCCGCCGTCGATCGTGGTCGAGCCGCTCATCGCCCTCTCGATCGCCGCAGTGGCCGGCTGGTACCTCTGGCGGTTGGCGACCCGACGGTCGCAGGCTGACGCGCTCGTCCTGTCCGACCAGGGACGGTTCGCGCTGGACCGCTCCGGGTGGTCCCGACTGGCCGTGGTGTTCGCGTTCGGGCTCATCCACGGGCTCGGGTTCGCCGGAGCGCTGGGCATCCACGAGGCGTTCTCGTGGCAGCTGCTCGTGTCGCTGCTCGTCTTCAACGTCGGCATCGAGGCGGTCCAACTGGCGATCATCGTGATCGTGTTCCCGCCGCTGTCCCTGCTCCGCCGGAAGTCCCACCGGGTCTCACTCTGGGTCACCGGCGCCGTGACGGCCGGGGTGTTCGTGATGGGGATGATCTGGTTCGTCCAACGGCTGGTCGAGGGCTGACGACGCCTGGGCTCTCCTACCACCTGCGGGCCGGAACCCGTATGGACACACAGCGTTCACCCACGATCTACGAAGGCGATGCAGAGTCTGTCTGCTGCACCATCCCTGTCACTGAGAACGGAAACACATGAGTCTCCTGTCCGGCGCCCCCTCCCGGCGCAGAACCACCACCCTCCGCTTCGGCGGGGCCGTCATCGGCGCCGCCCTCATCGCGGGCGCCTGCCTCGTCGGCACCGGCTCCGCGAGCGCGGCCACCGCCACCCCGACGACGAACATCTCGTCCGGTGGCCCGATCCACATCCTGCTCGGCGTCGGCGCGACCGAGAGCCAGCGCATCGCCTCGTGGTACTTCCCCGCGAACGTGAACCAGTCGGTCGAGATCCAGAAGACCGACACGATGACCGGCGGTGTCTTCACCGACGCGAAGAAGACGATCGCCGCGCAGAAGTCCGCGAACACCGCGGCCGACACCAGCACCACCGACAGCAGCACGAAGGCGATCCCGGGCATCACCAACGAGGCCGGCTACGTCAACGCGCACGCGGTCATCGACGGCCTCGAGCCGAACACGACGTACACCTACCACGTGGGTGCCGCGGACGGTTCGGCCTGGTCGACGTCCTACACCTTCACGACGAAGAGCTTCAGCGGCGACTTCGACTTCCTGTTCTTCGGTGACCCGCAGATCGGGTCGTCGGGCTTCGTCGACGACGACGGTGCCGGCTGGGCCGACACCCTGAAGTACGCCACCACGAAGGAGAAGGACGCCGAGCTCCTGGTCTCCGGTGGCGACCAGGTCGAGAACGCCAACAACGAGTACCAGTGGGGTGCGTTCGCCGACAGCAGCGACGTCCTCAAGCGCTACCCGTGGGCCTCGACCATCGGCAACCACGACGTCGGTGGCAAGTCGTACGAGCAGCACAACCAGCTGCCGAACTCGCTCAAGGTCCCGGACTTCTACCCGGGTGGCAACACCACCACGAACTCGGGTGGCGACTACTGGTACATGTACAAGGGCGTCCTGTTCATCGACATCAACTCGAACGCCTACGCGGGCGGCTCGGACGCAGCGCACGTCAACTACGTGCGCGACGTGATCACCCGTCACGGCGACGACGCGAAGTGGACCGCGCTGGTCTACCACCACTCGATCTACTCGCCGGCCGACCACGCGAACGACAAGGACAACCAGCAGCGCCGGTTCGACTTCACGCGCGCGTTCTCGGACATGGGTGTCGACCTCGTCCTGCAGGGTCACGACCACTCGTACTCGCGCAGCTACGCGATCAAGAACGGCAAGAAGGCCAACCCCGCCGAGCAGCCGGGCGCTGACGAGGTCTTCGCCGGCCCCGGTGGCGTCATCTACCTGACCGCCAACTCCGCGTCGGGCTCGAAGTACTACGACCTGACCACCCCGGACCCGACGCAGGGCGGCTACGGAGCCGACCCGCTCGACCCGACCGGTCAGCGCCACTTCGCCAACTCGGTGGAGAACCAGGAGCACGTCCGCACCTACGTCAAGGTCGGCGTCACGGACGACAACCTCGCCGTCACGACCGTCCGTGCCAGCGACTGCACCACGCTGAACTCGGCCGTCCAGCACGGCAAGGTCGACAGCTGCGGCGTCACCCTCAAGCCGACGGCCTCGGCCGACCCGGCAGCGATCGGCTCGACCGTGGACCAGTTCACGCTCGACGCCGCCCTGCCGGCGACGACCACCACGCTGAAGGCCTCGGCCACGAAGCAGTCCTACGGCACGGCCAAGCCGGTCACCCTCACCGCCACGATCGGCGGCGGCCTCGGTGACAAGAGCGGCACGGTCACCTTCACGGAGGCGGGCAAGACGCTCGGCACCGCACCGGTGACGAAGAACACGGCGACGTTCACGCTGCCGAAGACCACCTCGGTCGGCAAGCACAGCATCACCGCGTCCTTCACGAGCACCTCTGCCTACTCGGGCGAGGACACGGCGGCCACCACGGCGGTCGTGGTCACGGTCGCGAAGGCCACCTCGGCGTCGTCCATGACCTACGCCAAGGGCAAGGCCGTCGTCCGGGTCACCTCGCCCGGCAACACGGTGAACGGCGAAGCGAAGATCTACGACGGCAAGAAGCACATCAAGACCGTCAAGGTCTCCGGCGACACAGCCGCGACCCGCTTCGCCCTGAAGCGCGGCACGCACAAGCTGACGGTCGTCTTCAGCGGCACCGGCACGATCGCCGGCAGCACCAGCCCGGTCCTCTCGGTCCGGGTGCGCTGACCTCCGGTCAGGCAGAGTGAGGGCCCCGCGGCTTCGGCTGCGGGGCCCTCACCCGTTGCCGGGCCGTCGGCACAGCGACCGCGTCGGCTCCCCGCCCGCATCCGCTCGGCGTCAGGCGTTCTGCCAGACCCGCAACCAGTCGACGGTCATCTGCTGCGGGAACCGGGTCGACGAGTCCGGGGCACCCGGCCATCCCCCGCCGACCGCGACGTTGAGCACCACGAAGAACGGCTTGTCGAACACCCACCGGTCGCCACCCAGGTCCGCCGGCGTGACGGTGCGGTACGTCGCGCCGTCGACCGTCCAGCTGATCGACCCCGGTCGCCAGTCCACCCCGTAGACGTGGAAGTCGTCGGCGAAGGCGCCGGCCGGCAGCGTCGCCGTGCCGCTGATGCCCTCCGCGCCCGAGTACCCCGGGCCGTGCACGGTGCCGTGGACCGCTCCGGGCTCACGACCGATGTTCTCCATCACGTCGATCTCGCCGCACGCCGGCCAACCGACCTGCGGCAGATCAGCGCCGAGCATCCAGAACGCCGGCCAGATCCCCTGCCCGCGCGGGATCCTGATGCGCGCCTCGATCCGACCGTACTGGGCGGTGTACGTGCCCTGCGAGGTGAGCCGCGCCGACGTGTACGACCCGTCGGCCTCGCGCCGCGCGGTGATCACGAGGTTCCCACTGCCGTCGAGAGCCGAGTTCCGCCGCGAGTCCGTGTAGACCTCGAGCTCGCCGTTGCCCCAGCCGCCGCCACCCAGGTCGTACCGCCAGATCCCGGGGTTCGGGGCGCTGCCGGCGGTTCCGTCGAACTCGTCCGCGGCCAGGAGGGTCGGGCTGGTCGCTGCGCTCGCCGCATCCGGACGCAGACCGAACGCTCCGGCCGTTCCGACCGCCGCGGCAGCCCCGAGACCGAGCGTCAGCAGGCGACGACGATCGATCCCGCCGGACCCGTCGTCCGGGTGGTCGGTCTGCTGCTGGTCGTCTCGCTGCACGGTTCCTCCATCGCGTGCGGCGGCTCCGCACGGAGGGACAGGTTCACCCGTCGCCGTCCGCGGCGCCAGCCCCCCGTCCGGGCGCACCGCGTCGAGCGGCCAGGACCGCACCCCGGACGGACGGGAGGCCCGTGGCGGATCCGCCACGGGCCTCCCGTCCGTCAAGCGGTCACCACCGTGACCAGCGACCGTCGGTGCGGATCACGGTCAGGCGTGCCCTGCCGACGCCTCGACGGTCTCCTCGAGCACCTCGGCGGGCGCGTGCGTCGAGCGGGTGCGGACGAAGACGGCGGCGAGGACCGCCACCACGACCGCGACCACCCCGGCCACGACGAAGGCGGTGTGCATGCCACCGAGGAAGGCGTCCCGGGCGACGGCCGACGCCGCGGCGCTCAGCCCGTCCGGCACGATCCCCTGTGCCAGGCCCTGACCAGCGGCGGTACCGATTCCGAGGCCCGTCGTGCCGGAGAGCACCCCGGCGCTGACGACCGCGGACAGGACGGACGTGCCGAGTGCGCCGCCGAGCTGCAGTGCGGTCGCCTGGAACCCGCCCGCGACACCGGCGAGTTGGACCGGGGCCCCACCGACCACCGCCTCCGCGCCGGCGGTCATCGTGAAGCCCGCACCCAGGGCGAAGACCACGAACGGGATCGCCATGCCGATGTACGGCGAGTCCCGGGTGGTGCCGGTGAGCAGGAACAGGGCGACGCCGACCATGAGCAGGCCGATGGTCAGGGTGCGGCGGATGCCGAGCTTGGCGACCAGGGCGGCCCCGATCGGCGACGCGATGATCGAGACGCCGCTCAGCGGGAGCTGCATGAGCCCCGCCTGCAGACCGGTCACCCCGCGCAGGTTGAGCATGTAGAGGGAGAGGAAGAACGTCACGCCGAGCATCGCGAAGAAGTTCGCCCCGACGGCCAGACCACCGATCGACAGGGACGACGACCGGAAGAGCGACATCGGCAGCAGCGGGTCGGTGACGCGCAGTTCGACGACGACGAACACCACCAGGAGCGCGACGCCGGCGAGCAGCACGCCGAGGGTGAGCGGGCTCGTCCAGCCCCACGACTCGGACTGGACGACGGCGAGCACGATGCCGAAGAGGCCCAGGGCGAGCAGCACCACGCCGGGCACGTCGAAGCGTCCGCGGTGCGGGGCGGTGGACTCGCGCAGGACGAGGCCGCCGAAGACCAGGCCGACGACGGCGATCGGGGCGTTCACGAAGAACACCGACTCCCAGCCGAGCGAGGCCACGAGGACCCCGGCGACGATCGGCCCGGCGGCGATGGCGACCGAGGACGCGCCACCCCAGACCCCGACGGCGACGCCGAACCTCTCCTTCGGGAAGGTCGCACGGAGCAGCGCCAGGGTCTGCGGCATGAGCAGTGCGGCGCTGAGGCCCTGGACGGCGCGGAACACGATGACGCCGGTGGCGGTGCCGACGAGGCCGATCGCGACCGAGGACAGCGCGAACGCGACGACCCCGATGAGGTACATCCGACGACGGCCGAAGCGGTCCCCGAGCTTGCCACCGAGGATCAGGAACACGGCCAGTGCCAGCAGGTAGGCGTTGGTGATCCACTGCAGCTGGGTGAAAGTGGTGCCGAGGTCGGCGGCGATCGCGGGGTTCGCGATCGAGACGACGGTGGCGTCGAGGCCGACCATGAACAGGCCGAAGCACACGGCGACGAGGGTGGCGATCGGGTTGCCGCGCAGGCTGCGGCGGGTTCCGGGCATGGCTGTGCCCATGGGAGCTCCTTCGGACGACACGGATCGTGCTCCGACGGCTGGGCCGTGCGGCGAGGGGCACGAGAGGTGCGAACCGAAGGACGCGGGAGTGGCACCGACTGCGAGCGGTACACGAGCCGTCCGTCGACCTCACGCGACGGGCAGCCCCCTTGGTTCTGAGACCATAACGATACCAGAGGTGTGGTCGAGGTGAGCATCCGCTCCGGGCGTCCCGGCGTTGACCTCGGCCCACACCGCATCGAGGGACAGGCCGAGCACCCCGGCGAGCGCCGCCACCGTGGAGAACGCGGGGGTGGCGATGCGGCCGGTCTCGATCTTCCGCAGCGTCTCGGGCGACAGCCCGGCGGCGAGCGCGACGTCGAGCATCGACCGGTCGCCCCGTGCCGAGCGCAGCGTCCGGCCGAGGCGGAGGCCGCGTTCGAGGTCGAGCGGTGTGAGCGGGAGACGAACCATGGTCTGATAGTAATACCGGTACAACTATCCCGACGGAAGAAGCGCCCGCATGATCGAGATCCTCACCCCGGCCGAGCTGCCCCGGGCGCGCGCCGCCGGCACGCTCGTCGCCGACATCCTGCACACCCTCCGCGGCCGGGCGACGGTCGGCACCAACCTGCTCGACCTCGACCGGTGGGCGGCGGAGATGATCCGCGCGGCCGGGGCGACCTCCTGCTACGTCGACTACGCGCCCTCGTTCGGGCGTGGTCCGTTCGGCCACCACATCTGCACGGCCGTCAACGACGCCGTCCTGCACGGCCTGCCGCACGACCGGGTCCTGGCCGACGGGGACCTGCTCACCCTCGACCTGGCCGTCGTGCATCACGGCTACGCGGCGGACTCCGCGATCAGCTTCATCGTCGGCCAGAGTCGGCCGGCCGAGAGCGTCGCGCTCATCGAGACGACCGAACGCGCCCTGGCCGCCGGCATCGCGGCGGCCCGGCCAGGAGCGCGACTCGGTGACCTGTCGCACGCGATCGGGTCCGTGCTGACCGAGGCCGGGTACCCGGTCAACCTGGAGTTCGGCGGCCACGGCATCGGCTCCACGATGCACCAGGACCCGCACGTGGCGAACGACGGACGACCGGGCCGTGGGTACGCGCTCCGCCCGGGGCTGCTCCTGGCACTCGAGCCCTGGATCATGGTCGACACCGACGAGCTCGTCACCGACCCGGACGGCTGGACGCTCCGCAGTGCGACGGGCAGCCGGACCGCCCACAGTGAACACACCATCGCGATCACCGACGACGGGGCCGAGGTGCTGACGCTGCCGTCGCGCCCGTAGCCCCGACGCGTCGAGGACGGTGACACGGTCGGCGGTGCGCGCTAGGTTGTTGAACAATCCCGACAGGAGGTCCGCATGCCCACGATCGACCTGAACAGCGACCTCGGCGAGGGCTTCGGAGCCTGGGCCGCGGGCGACGACCGCGCGGTGCTCGACCTCGTCTCCAGCGCGAACATCGCGTGCGGTGCCCACGCCGGCGACCCGACGATCATGCTCGACACCTGCCGGGCAGCAGCGGAGCGCGGTGTCGCGATCGGGGCGCACGTGGCCTACCGGGACCTCGCCGGCTTCGGCCGTCGGCCCGTGCACGTGACCCCGGACGAGCTGTACGCCGACGTCGTCCACCAGATGGGCGCCCTGGCCGCGGCAGCCCACGTCGCCGGCACCCGCGTCACCTACGTCAAGCCGCACGGCGCCCTCTACAACACGGCCTGCGCCGACGCGGTGCAGGCCGAGGCCGTCGTCCGCGCGGTCGCTGACGTCGACCCCTCGCTGGCGGTCCTCGCACTGCCCGGGTCGGAACTGCTCCTCGCCGCGGAACGGCACGGCCTCCGACCGGTGAGCGAGTCGTTCGCGGACCGCGCCTACGAACCGGACGGCTCCCTCGTCGCGCGCAGCCGACCGGGCTCGGTGCTGCACGACCCCGACCAGGTCGCGGCCCGCGTGCTCCGGATGGTGACCGACGGCGTCGCCACCGCGGTCGACGGCACCGACATCAGCGTCCGGGCCGACTCGGTCTGCGTGCACGGCGACTCGCCGGACGCGGTCGCGATGGCCCGGGCGATCCGCACGCTGCTGGCCGAGCAGGGCGTCGACGTCACGGCGTTCGCGGTGCCCTCGGCATGACCCCCGACGTCCGGGCGGCCGGTGCCTCGGCGGTACTGGCGACGTTCGACTCCCTGGCCGAGGTCGTGGCGTTCCGCGCCGGACTGGCGAACACGGCGCTGGCAGACACGGCACCGGCGGACACGGCACTGGCTGACCCGGGACTGGCCGACACGGGGCCCGCCGGCGCCCGGCTCCCCGGCGTCACCGAGGTCGTCTCCGGCGCCCGGACGCTGCTGTTCCGGTTCGACCCCGCCGTGACCGACGCCGGACGGGTCGGCTCCCTGCTGTCCGGAGTCCGGCCCTCCCGTCCCTCCGACGACCGCGAGGAACGCGCGCCCGTCGTCGTCCCGGTCACCTACGACGGCGTGGACCTCGAAGCCGTCAGCACCCTGACCGGCATGACCCGCGACGACCTCGTCGCCTGGCACACCGGGCAGGTGTGGACGAGCGCGTTCTGCGGCTTCGCCCCCGGTTTCAGCTACCTGACGGGTACCGCGCCGTCGCTCGACGTGCCCCGCCGGGACGCCTCGCGCACCGCCGTCCCGAGCGGCGCCGTCGCCCTCGCCGGCGAGTTCAGCGCCGTGTACCCGCGGACCTCGCCCGGCGGCTGGCAGTTGATCGGGCGGACCGAGGTGCCGATGTGGTCGCTGGACCGCACCCCGCCCGCGCTCGCCCCGGCCGGCGTCCGTCTGCGCTTCGTCGACGCCCAGGCACGCTCGTGAGCACCCTGACCGTCGTGCTGGTCGGGTACGGCGTGACGACGCAGGACCTCGGCCGTCCCGGGCTCAGCGACATGGGGCTCGGTGCCGCCGGAGCGGCGGACCGCGGATCGGCCGCACTGGCGAACCGGATGGTCGGCAACCGTCCGGACGCGGCCGTCCTGGAGGCCCTCCTCGGCTCCGTCACGCTCCGCGCCGACTCGTACACGGTCGCCGCCGTCACCGGTGCCCCGTGCCCGGTGTGGGTCGAACGGGCGGACGGCCGGGTGCGCGGCGCGGCCGCGTACGAGGTGCTGCTGCTCGAGCCGGGCGACACCCTGCGGGTCGGGCTGGCCGAGGACCGGCTGCGTGCCTACGTCGCGGTCCGCGGAGGCATCGCCGTCGAGCAGGTGCTCGGGAGTCGGTCGTGGGACTCGCTCGCGCAGCTCGGACCCGCTCCGCTGTCGGTCGGGGACGTCCTGCCGGTCGGGCCCGCGTCGGACGGTGTCGGTGCCGGTGCCGGTGCCGGTGCCGGTGCCGGTGCCCCCATCAGTGTCGGTGCCTGGCCGGTCGTCGACGCGGTGCCGCCGCCGCTCCTGCCGTGGCCCGGGAACCCGGTGGTCCTCGACGTGGTGCCCGGACCCCGCGACGACTGGTTCACCCCGGAGTGGCGGACGACCCTGACCGGCCAGGAGTTCCACGTCAGCCCGGACAGCGACCGGGTCGGGGTCCGCACCACCGCGTCCATTCCGCTGGTCCGAGCGGTCACCCGCGAGCTCCCCAGCGAGGGCGTCGAGACCGGGTCGTTGCAGGTCCCGCCGGCCGGGTTCCCGGTGCTGTTCCTGGCGGACCACCCGGTCACCGGTGGCTACCCGGTCGTGGCCGTCCTGACGCCGGAGTCGGTCGACCGTGCCGCACAGTTGCGCCCGGGCGACACGCTGCGCTTCCGGCTCGCCCGCTGAGCGCACCGGTTGCGCTGCGCCGGAACAACGCCCGGCCCGCCGTGGTTGGTGCCACCGGACACCGTCAGCGGACGGGGTCCGACGACGAAAGGTGCGCACCATGACGATGACCGTCTTCCTCGAGGTCCAGATCCGTGACGACGTCGCCGCAGACACGGTCGAGGCCGCGATCCGCGAGACCCTGGCCCAGACCGCAGAGCGTCAGGGCAACGAGTCGCTCGAGGTCCTGGTCGACGACGAGGACCCCACGCGCATGGTCGTGCTCGAGCGGTGGGCCACCGCCGAGGACCACGACGCTTACGTCGCCTGGCGCGCCACCCCCGAGGGCGCCGCGGAAGCGCTCGGCGCCGTCCTCGCCGCCCCGCCCGTCACGAAGACCTTCGGCCGCACGATCCCCCTGGTCTAGCCTCCCCCGCGAAACGCAACGTCGGCGGCACTGCGCAGCGGAACACCGCTGCGAGGAACCGCCGACGTTGCGTTCCGCGGAAGGTCAGCGAGCCGCGTGCTCGCGCGCCTCCATGGCGTCCCAGGCGAAGCTCGCCAGCCAGTGGGTGGAGTAGTACTCCTCGCCGACGCTCGCGGCGAGACCCGAAGCGAGCAGCCGGTCGGCCGCGCCGTCCAGCAGGTCCGCGAGCGCGGTGTCCTCGGCCCTGGCGGAGCGCAGGGCGTCCGCGATGCGGCGCGCTGAACCGGCCCGGGACAGGTCGAGCCCGAACAGGTGCACCTGCTGCGGGTCGTTCTCGTCGCGGACGGTCGTCGACGTGAGGATCGCGTCCCCGGCGGAGACCTGGGCGAAGAACCTCCGGGCCCAGGGACCGAACTCGGCCGTCGGCAGCACCGCCCGCATCAGGTCCGCCTCGGCCAGCCCGGCGGACAGGAAGTCGTGCCCGCTCCGCTCCCACGCGAAGGGCCATCCCGCGTCGTCGCCGAACCACTCACGGGCGGCGCGCTCGACGGTCGAGGCGAGGTCGTGCCGCCCGAGCGACCGGGCGCCGTCGAGCACGAGCAGCAGCCCGAACGCGGAGTTCGAGTGCACCCCGTGCCGGACCGGGTGCGCGGCGCCGTCGACCCACCGGGTGACGAGGTCCTCGAGCACCTCGACGACCGGAGCGAAGCCGGGGGTGAGCGCGCGGATCGCGGGCACCTCGGAGGCGGACACCTCGGCAGCCAGGCGCATCAACCACGCCCAGCCGTACGGGCGCTCGTAGTGCGGGGTCTCGCGGAGGTACGCGGCCTCGGTGGCCAGGTGCTCCGTCGACAGGTGGGCCTGCAGGACCGAGGTGATCCGTGCCTCCAGGTCGGCCGGCACCCCGTACGCGACCAGGCGGGTCGCGAGCCAGTGCATGTGCACCGACGAGTGCCAGTCGTACGACGTCGCGAAGGCGGGGTGCAGTTCGACCGGCAGTGCGCGGTCGTCCGGACCCGACGTCGTGTGGTGCGCGGCGTACGGGTACTCGCGCGTGACGTTGTCGAGGGCGACGGCGGCGAAGCCCGCAGCCCAGGCCGAACGCCCGAGGTCCGTCGGTTCGGGGTCAGAATGCGACAAGGTACATCACTCCCATGTTGACGACGAGCAGGATCCCGGCGGTCGGGATCTGCGCCTTGATCGGGCCGTACTTGTCCCGCATCTCGAGCAGGGCAGCGGGCACGAGGTTGAAGTTCGCGGCCATCGGGGTCACCAGCGTGCCGCAGAAGCCGGCGAGCATGCCGATCGCGAAGATCGGAGCCGGGTTGCCGTCGAAGCCCTGCACGAGCACCGGCCAGCCGATCGCCGCGGTCATGATCGGGAAGGCGGCGAACGCGTTGCCCATGATGACCGTGAACAGGGCCATGCCGAGGCAGTAGACGATGACCGCGGCGAACAGTGACCCGTCCGGCAGGACCGCCTTGATGATCGTCCCGACGGCCGAACCGACGCCGGCCTGGGTGAAGACGATGCCGAGCGTGGAGAGCATCTGCGGCAGGAGCGCCGCCCAGCCGATCGCCTGCAGCAGCCGGGCACCTTCGCGGACGGGGGTGTCGAGCCGTGGCGGGCGGAGCACGAGCACCGCGACGACGACGGCGAGCACCGATCCGATGCCGAGCCCGGTCAGGGTCGCACTCCCCTCGGCGAGGAGCGGCTCCCCACCGATCCGGACGAGCGGGCCGAGGGTCGCGACGAGCACCGCGACGACGGGGATCACCAGCGCGGGGATGAAGAGCCGGTTGCCGAACCGTTGCGCGAAGCCCGCGCGCTCGTCCGGGCTCGTCGTGGCGAGGACGCTCGTGCTGGAGCTCGGCCGGGTGGTGACCGCGGTCGGTTCGGCCGGCCCGGTCGCCGAGCCGACTCCGGCACCGGGGACGCTCGCGACACGGGTGCGACTCGTGGTCCCGGTGAACCCGAGTCCGGCGAGCGCCACCATCACCAGGACGGCGATCCCGAGCGCCCATGCGGGGATCGCACCGGACACCACGAAGGTGCCGGCGAAGAAGGAGAGCCCGAGGATGCCCCAGAACGCCGCGTTGCCGAGACGCTTGGCGTGCGTGCGGTCGGTGACGATGAACACGGACACGGCGATGAAGAACGCGCCGATGAGCCAGTAGAGCCATTCGCTGGTGATCATGCTGCGACCCCCTGGGTCTGGTGGAGGTCGGCCGCCATCTTGTCGAGCCTGCGGTCGAGCAGCAGCAGCCGGGTGCCGTGCACGAGCAGTGCGGCGATGCCGGTGGGGATCGCCCACAGCGCCAGGTCGATCGGCTCGAGGGCGAGCCCGTAGGTGGTGTCGACGAAGGTCGTGATGAGCAGGATCGACCCGACCGCGACGAAGACGTCCTCGCCGAAGAACACCCCGACGGTGTCCGACGAGGCCGAGAAGCCCTTGATCTTCTCGCGCATCCGCTCGTCGATCCGGCCGTACTTCTTGGTCGCGGCTCCCTCGGCCATCGGGTGCACGAGCGGGCGGACGGTCTGCGCCGGGCCACCGATGCTCGTCAGGCCGACGGCGGCGGTGATCTGTCGCACCGCCAGGTACCCGGCGAGGATGCGCCCGGTCGTGAGCTTGTCGAGCTTCGCGATGAGGCGCTTCGCCTGGTCCTGCAGGCCGTAGCGCTCGATGAGGCCGATGACCGGCAGCACGAGCGCGAAGGTCGTCACGCTGCGGCTGGACGCGAAGCCGCTGCCGAACGCGGTGAGGATGCCGACGGGGTCGATCCCGCCGATGGCTGCGGTGACGATGCCCGCCACGGTGACGACGAGCAGCGCGTTGACGCGCAACGCGAAGCCGATGATCACGACGGCGACGCCGATGAGGACGAACATGCGGGACAGTCTGGCCCGCATTGTTCAACAATCTCAAGACCCTGCCGTGATCTGTAACACGGCGGTCACACGGGCCGCGCTGTCGGGCTCTGCGAGGATCGGCGCATGACCCGAACCGTCAGCGGCGCAGAGTCCACCGCGGCACGCCTGCGGTCCTCGATCGCGGACGGCGCCTTCATGCCGGGCACCCAGCTGTCCGAGGAGCGCTTGAGCGACCAGCTGGGCGTCTCGCGGAACACCCTGCGCGAGGCCTTCCGGCTGCTCGCCCGGGACCGACTCGTCGAGCACGTCTTCAACCGCGGTGTCTTCGTGCGGCGGCTCTCGGCGGCGGACGTCACCGACCTCTACGCCGCTCGTCGGGTGCTCGAAGAAGCCGGCCTCCGCGCCTGCACGCCAGTTTCACCCGCCCTCGCCGCTGCTGCAGCCGCCGTCGCGGAGGCCCGGACGGCCGCAGCAGCGCACGACTGGCGAGCGGTGGGCAGCGCGGACATCCGCTTCCACGCCGAACTCGTCCGAGCCGTCCCGAGCACGCGGCTGCACGGCCTGATGGACTCCCTGCTCGCCGAGATGCGACTCGCGTTCCTCACGACGGACGACCCGGGGGCGTTCCACGGCGGGTTCGTCGAGCGCAACGACGCCATCGTCGCAGCGCTCCGCTCCGGGGACCGGGACGGCGCCTCGGCACTGCTCGCCGACTACCTCGACGACGCGGAGCGGGTCCTGCGGGCGGCGGCCACCGCGTCCTGACGGACGACGGCAGGGAGGCGCGGCGAGGGCCCGCCCCGTCCCTCCCGCACTCCTGCGTCGAGCAGCGCAGGCTCACTCCGCCGTCGGCGGCTCCGTCTGGTCGTCGCCCTCGGTGAGGTCCGCCCGGGTGTCCGCGTGGATGACGGTGTCGTGCCCGAACGTCCGGGCGGCGGCGCGGAGCCGGGCGACGAACTCGTCGTTCTCGAGCTCGAGTTCGTCCTCTTCGGCGTCCTCCACCACGACTTCGCTCGTCGGGCCGATGAGGATCTTCGTGGTCGTCATCGTGCCGTCGTCGGCGACTGCGGGCACTGCCACGGTGTCGGCCCGGTCCCCGCCGGAGAGCGCTGCCGCGTACTCGATGACGGCGTCCGCGACGTCGTCGCTCGTGAGGATCGCGGTGTTGTCGTATCGGATGGTCTTCATCGGTGCTGTTCCCCTTCCACCCTTCATCCTGGCCCTCGCCTCCGACGAAGGGCTCAGTTGCTCCGAGAACCGCGAATCGTTCCGGTGCCGGCCGTCGCACCGCCGGACGGGAGGCACGTGTGGACCCGTCCCCCGCCTCCCGTCCACCTGCTGAGGACCCCCACAGGCCCGGAGGGGCGGTCCTGCCCGAGGCCGGGCGCGGCCCTATCCTTCGACCGTGCCCACTGATGCGCGTCACTGGTTCCTCACCCGCGACGAACGCGGCAACACCGCGACCGAGGTGCACGCCGGCACCGATGACGGCCCCGCGTGGTCCGACGGCAACCTCGTCCGCCCCCTGGTGCACGGGGCACCGTACTTCGCGCGGATCGAGGCGGAGCTGTCGGCGCTGCAGCCCGGCGACCGTGTCTGGTTCACCGACTGGCGCGGCGACGCCGACGAGCGCCTGCTGCCGGACGGCCCGACCATCGGCGACCTGCTCGCCGACCGCGCCCGCGCCGGCGTGGAGGTCCGCGGGCTCATCTGGCGCTCCCACGGCGAGCGGATCTCGGCGTCGCTCAGCGCGAAGGCGAACGAGCTGCTCGGGCGGAAGATCAACGACGCGGGCGGTGAGGTCCTCCTCGACCAGCGCGTCCGGTTCTTCGGCTCGCACCACCAGAAGTCCTTCGTCATCCAGCACCGCGACGACCCGTCGCGCGACGTCGCCTACGTCGGCGGCATCGACCTGTGCCACAGCCGCCGGGACGACGCCGGGCACGAGGGCGACCCGCAGGCGATCTCGATGGACTCCCGGTACGGCGACCGCCCCGCGTGGCACGACGCGTCGATGGAGCTCCGCGGCCCGGTCGTCGCCGACGTGCTCGCCGTGTTCGCTGAGCGCTGGGACGACCCGCACCCGCTGGACCGCAGCCTGCCGTACCGGATGCTGCTGCAGCGCCTGGTCCGGATGCCGCGCCGCCCGGAGCCGCTGCCGGAGCGGACTCCACCGCCACCGACCGCCGGGCAGCACGCCGTGCAGCTCCTCCGGACCTACGGGGTGAAGCGGCCGCCGTTCCCCTTCGCGCCGGAGGGCGAACGGAGCATCGCCCGTGCGTACGGCAAGGCGTTCCGCACCGCGAGGTCCCTGATCTGCATCGAGGACCAGTACCTGTGGTCCCGCGAGGTGGCGACCGGCATCGCCGAGGCCCTCGAACGGAACCCGGATCTCCGGGTCATCATCCTGGTGCCCCGGTACCCGAACTCGGACGGGGTGTTCAGCGGCCCGCCGAGCCGTCTCGGGCAGATCGACGCGATGACGACCCTCCGGCGGACGGCCCCGGACCGCGTCGGGGTGTTCGACCTGGAGCACGAGTCCGGCCGGCCGATCTACATCCACGCGAAGGTGTGCATCGTCGACGACCAGTGGTTCACCATCGGGTCGGACAACTTCAACCGTCGCTCCTGGACGTCGGACAGCGAGCTGACCTGCGCGGTCGTCGACACTGCCGACGGCTCACTCGCCCGCGACCTGCGACACGAGCTGTGGGCCGAGCACTTCGCGACGACGCCGGACGACGCGCGGCTCGACGGCACGGGTGCCGAGCTCCTCGCCCTCTGGCGCTCGCATGCCCGGGCGCTCGACCACTGGCACGAGGACGGCCAGCCCGGCGCCCGTCCGCCGGGGCGGGTCCGCCAGCACGAGCCGGAACCGGTGTCGGCACTGCAGCGGCTGTGGGCGGCGGCGGCGGCGAAGCTCGTGGTCGACCCCGACGGGCGGCCGCGCGCGTCGCGGGGCACGACACGGTTCTGACGGACGACGCGGCAGACGGACAGGGCGACCGTCAGACCGACGCCTCGGTTCCCCGCACCTTGCCGACGACGACGTCGACGATGCCGGCGAGCAGCAGCCCGGCCGCGTGTCGGAACCGACAGACTCAGCCGCTGTCCCGCGTTCTGGGGGGCGGTGAAGTGGATGGTGCCCGTGTCCGCACTTCGGGGGACCAGTAGATTCAGGGCATCCCGCGGCTCCCCGGACCGAACGGAACCCCGTGCGCTCGATCGTCACCGGCACCATCGCCGCCGCCACCGGCATCACGCTGCTGCTCGGCGGCGCCGGCAGCTTCGCCCTCTGGAACGCCGACGCGAGCACCCGCTCGTCGACCGTGCACGCAGGGGACCTCGCCCTGACGGCGAACCCGGACGGCGTCTGGACGGACATCACGAACGGTCACTCGGACCCGGTCGACATCTCCGCGGTCCGGATGGTTCCGGGGAACGCGTACCAGTTCCACCAGACGTTCGACGTCACGGCCACCGGTGACGACCTGTCGGCGGACCTGAGCTGGACGCCGCTGGACATCACCGGGGACGCCGAACTCCGGCAGGCCGTCACCAGTTCACTCGCCGTCACCTCCGACAGCGCGGCGCTCACCCCGGCCGGGCGGACCTCGTGGCTCGTGCGGCCCTCGGCGGGCGTCTCGGTCCTCGACGTCACCGCCACGATCGGGTTGTCGTCGGACGTCACCACGGGCGAGGACCAGACGATCGACCTCAGCGGCCTGACGTTCACCCTGACGCAGAAGCCCATCGAGGACTGACCGCGACGGTCACCACGAGCTCGGTACGTAGTCCTTCAGGAAGACACCGAACAGGTCCTCGCCCGCCTCGCCGCGCACGATCGGGTCGTACACGCGGGCGGCTCCGTCGACCAGGTCGAGCGGGGCGTGGAAGCCCTCCTCCGCGAGCCGGACCTTCGTCGGGTGCGGGCGTTCGTCGGTGATCCAACCGGTGTCGACGCTCGTCATCAGGATGCCGTCGGTCTCGAACACCTCCTGCGCGCTCGTCCGCGTGAGCATGTTGACGGCGGCCTTCGCCATGTTCGTGTGCGGATGCCCCGGCCCCTTGTAGGCACGACCGAACACCCCCTCCATGGCACTCACGTTGACGATGTACGTGCGCCGCGCAGCGCTCGCCGCCATCGCGGGACGCAGCTTCGAGATGAGGATGAACGGCGCCGTCGTGTTGGCGAGCTGGACCTCGAGCATCTCGAGCGGGTCGACCTCGTCGACGCGCTGCGTCCAGGAGTTCTCGTCGTGCAGGTCCGGCACGAGCCCACCGGCGTCGATCGCGGTGCCCGCAGCGTGTCGCTCGAGCGAACTCGAGCCCGGCGCCATCGCCTGCTCAGTGAGCTCGTCCGCACGGGCTGCGGCGGCGGCGAGGATCGGGTGCGCCGTGACCGAGCGTGCGAGGGCCTGGGGGTGCCGGTCGTTCGTGTGCCCGAAGGTGACCAGCTCCGGCAGTGGGCCGTCCGGGAGCGGTGCGAGTTCGGCGTCGACGAGGGGCTGGTACGCCCCGGTCGACCGGCGCACCGTCTGCGTGGCGTTGTTGATCAGGATGTCGAGCGGGCCGGCCGCGGCGACGTCCTCGGCGAGCCCGATGACCTGAGCGGGATCACGCAGGTCGATGCCGACGACCTTCAGGCGCGACATCCACTCGGCGGAGTCGGGCAGGCTCGCGAACCGGCGCACCGCGTCGCGGGGGAACCGCGTGGTGATGGTGGTGTGCGCCCCGTCGCGCAGCAGCCGGAGCGCGATGTACATGCCGATCTTCGCGCGTCCGCCGGTGAGCAGCGCCCGCTTGCCGGTCAGGTCGGTCCGGGCATCGCGCTTGGCGTGGCTCATCGCAGCGCAGCGGGGGCACAGCTGGTGGTAGAACGCGTCGACCAGCGTGTAGTGCTGCTTGCAGATGTAGCAGGGGCGGGACTTCAGCAGGGTGCCGGCGGTGGACGACCCGGACGAGGTGCTGATCGGGATGCCGCGGGTCTCGTCGTCGATGCGGTCGGACGCCCCGGTCGCGGTGGCGGCGATGACGCGACGATCCGCGTCGGCGACAACAGCCCGCTTCTCGAGACGGTGGGCGCGCTTCACGGCCTTGAACATCTTCGCCGTCGCCTGACGCACGCGGACGAAGTCAGCGTGCGTCTCGTCGATGTCGGTCAGCTGCTCGAGGACCCGGAGCGTGACGCTCAGGTCTGCCGGGTCGATGCCGCTGGGTTCGAGACGCTCGGAGATCACACGGGATTCTACGGCGGACCGGGCACCGCTCCCGTCGTCACACCGGACTGAGCGGCTGGAGGTCGCCCTCGGGCAGCTCGACCCGCACCCCGTCGCCCGGCCGGACGACTCCCCCGGTCACGACGACGCCCATCACTCCGCCCTTGCGCGAGACGGACCCGTCCTCGGTGCGGCCGAGCACCTGGCGGAGCAGCCCCGGCTCGAAGCCGTTGATCTGCTGGCACGGGTTCCGGAGGCCCGTGACCCGCACGCACGCGTCGTCGCCCAGGTGGAGCAGCGCTCCGGTGGGCAGCCCGAGCAGGTCGACCCCGCGGGTGGTGACGTTCTCGCCGAGTTGGCCGGGCTCGACGACGTACCCCGACGCGTCGAGCTCGTCGAACAGCTCGGCGTGGATCAGGTGCACCTGGCGCAGGTTCGGTTGCGAGGGGTCTCGAGCGACGCGGGACCGGTGCTGCACCGTCGTCCCGGCGTGTGCATCGCCCTCGATGCCCCACCCCTCGACGAGCGTCACCTCGTCGACGACGGGCTTGCTGAACCGGTGGTCGTGGTCCCGGCTGACGGCCACGACCTCTGATCGGCCTGTTCCCTCGTTCCCCATGCCCCGAGTCTCGCGCACCGCGCCCGCCGTGGGCAACGGGCACCCCTCCCGACTCATGCCTAGGCTGACGGAGTGGTCCTGCCCAGTACGTCGTCCGCCCGCTTCCACCGGCTCGCATCGTGACCGCGCGGGCTCAGCTCGCGGCGGCCGTCACCCCCGGCGCCGCACCACTGGTCAGCAGCATGCCGGCAGCACCGGACCCACGGCAGGCTGCGGTGCTCATGCTGTTCGGCCCGCTCGACCGCGTCCCGAGCGAGCGACCGGCACGAGCGGCCGAGGTCTCACGGGACCTGGACGTCCTCCTCCTCTCCCGTGCCAGCACCCTGCGCTCCCACGCCGGCGAGGTGGCCTTCCCCGGCGGACGCGTCGACCCCGGTGACGCCGATGTGGTGGCTGCCGCACTCCGGGAGGCGCGTGAGGAGACCGGCCTGGACGTCACGGGCGTCGACGTGCTCGGGTCTGCTGCGCCCGTGCCGCTGGCGCACTCCCGGCACCTGGTCACGCCGGTGCTCGGCTGGTGGCGCACGCCGTCCCCGATCCGCGTCGTGGACGAGGCCGAATCCGCCGCTGTCTTCCGCACCCCGGTGGCCGACCTGCTCGACCCGGAGAACCGCGGCACCACCGTGTTCCGCCGGGCGGGTCGCACCTGGCGCGGGCCGGCGTTCACCGTCCTCGCCGACTCCGGGTCGTACGTCGTGTGGGGCTTCACCGCGACACTGCTGGACGGCCTGTTCGACCGGGTCGGGTGGACCGAGCCCTGGGACCACGAGCGGATCGTGGCGATCCCCGGGCAGTGAGCGGTCCTCCTGCTGGCGGTGCACCACGGCCGTCGACGTGACGGACGGGAGGCGCCGTGCCAGCCGGCACCGCGCCTCCCGTCCGGTGGTGGAGCCGGTCTGGTCAGCGACGCCACTTGTCGAGGATGCCGGCCTTCGAACGCTGCTGCTCGCCCTGCTGCGCGCCCATCACCAGCAGCACACCGGTCAGGACCGGCGTCGCCCACTGCAGGATCTTCTGCTGCCCCTGCGCCGCCTTGAGCGCGTCCGACGCGTTCGCGTTCGGCTCGGTCGTGCCTGCGGCGCCTTCCCGGGCGTGCTCCGCCATCTTCTTGCCGACCGCAGCCGACCAGAACGTCGTGACCAGGGCGGCCCCGGTCAGCACCAGCTTCAGACCCGTGTTCGTGCGGGCGCCCTGCTGGACGCCGAGACGGTCGCGGTTCGCGATGATCAGGCCGATCCCACCCACGCCGTGGACCGCGAGCGCCGCGAGCTGCACCGGCGCCCACTTCGCCCACCCGACGGACGACAGGGTGAGGCGCTCGACAGGGTCCTTCGCCCCGGCGGAGGCACCGTTGAGGCCGATCGCGCCCATGAGCTGACCTCCGAACCAGGCCGCGAGGCCGAGGTCGTGCATGCTGCGGATGACGGTGTTGTTCTCGGACATGAGGTGACTCCCTGGGTCGGTGACGTGGTGCGCGGGACGCTACGCGGACGGAGGATCGGGACGGCCCAGTAGCCGCGCGATCTGTGCACGGACGGGCGGGAAGCACCCCCCAATGGCTGCTTCCCGCCCGCCGTCGTGCTCAGAGGTCGCAGACGGATGTCGGCGGGTTCCGGTCGGCGCTCACCCACACCGAGTCCACATGGATCCCGTCGTTGCCGAGTTGGAACGAGACCAGGCCGTCCGGCAGCTGGACATCCCACCGAGACCACGCACCAGTCGGTGTCGACACGTGCTCCTGGAGCGACGGGTACGCCGTGCGGAGGGCATCGACACTCGACCCCACGCCGACACCAGCCGCGGTCGTCGGTCCGGAGGTCTCGGTCCGTGCCGGGTCCCCCTCGGCACCGATCAGGACTCCGCTGACGCCGTCGGCCTCGTCGGTGATCCGCAACGTCGGACTGCCGTCGCGTGCCCAGGTCCCCGGCGCAGTGCAGGTGCTCGGTGTCGCCGGCACCAACCCGTACGCACGCTCGAGGTCGTCGCTCTCCGCTTCTGTGTCGCCACCGAGGGCGACCGGTCCGACCTCGCTGCCCGAGATCGTCCACGTCGACGGATCGTCGAGCGCGAACGGACCCTTCGTCGGCGTGGGGGTCGGTGTCGGCACGGGGTCCGGCGTCTCCTGGACCGGTGCCGAGGCCGGGGTGCTGGGCATCGCCGGTTCGGAAGGGCTCGGGGCAGGAGCCGGTGCCGATGCGGTGAAGGGCTGCGGGATCATCCCGAGGGCCACACCGCCGCTCGTGGCACCGAGGCCGAGCAGGGCGATGACGCCGATGGCGATGCCGGCACGGCGGCCTCGTCGGCGCGGTGCGGGGCGACGGTCCTCGGCACGGTCGAGGACGGTCTGCTTCATCGAGACGAGCATCCGCTGCAGGTCGTCTCCGGTGGGGGGCTCAGTGTTCATCGTGCATCACCGCCTTCTTCAGTCGTGCGCGCGAGCGGGAGACCCGCTGGGTGACGGCCCCGACGCTGAGGCCGAGGATCTGCGCAGCCTCCGCGTACGAGTGCCCCTCGAGCAGGCAGAGTTCGCAGATGCGCTGGTCCGTCGGGGCCAGGGTCGCGATCTCGTCGCGGACCCAGCGCAGGCGTTCGCGGGCCTCGTCGGCGTCGGGCGGCGTCGGCAGGTCCTCGGGGAGCTCGTCAGCGGCCCCCTTCGCGAGGCGCCGGGACTGGTTGCGTGCGTGGTTCCGGCACACGACCAACAACCACGGCAGCAGTGCGCTCGTGGCGAGGTCGAGTTCGCCGCCCTTCTGCCAGAGCGTCAGGAACGTGTCCTGCACGAGCTCCTCGACGTCCTGCCTGCTGCCGGCCAGTGCCCACGCGTACCGGGTCAGTGTCGGCGCGAACCGGTCGAACGCGTCGGCCAACGCCGTCCGTTCCCCGCTCGCGAGCCGACGAGTCAGTGCTGCGTCGGCTTCGGTGTCCTCTTCCACGGATGCCCCCTCTCACTACAGAAGTGTCGGGCGCGGGGCGATCCTGACGAGGACTCCACGAATCGGTGTGTCGAGGTCGCCGGCTCCCCCGGCGCCGGCGGTGGCTTCGGGCAGGACGGCGTCCTCAGCGGAGCAGTCATGCGCTCGGTCACCTCGCTGTCGGATGAGGCGGTGCGTCTCGACACCGGGCGGTCGGTGTGACGGACGGGAGGCACGGTGCCAGCTGGCACCGTGCCTCCCGCCCGTCGCTTGTCGCTCGTCGCTCGTCGCGGACCGTTCCTGGACTGCGGCCGGGGTCCGCCGGGCAGGATCGGCACCGGCGCGGCAGCAGCTGCGCAACGTTCACCACCCGACAGGAGCCGCATCATGACCGACGGAACGCCCGCCTCAGGGACACCAACCGACAGCAGCGACGTGGTCCTCGTCGTCGGAGCCGGTGGTGTCGTCGGGCGCAGCGTCGTCGAGCACTTCGCCCGCCGTGGTGTCCGCACCCGCGGGGCCAGTCGTCGCGCTCCGCAGGGGCCCGTGTCCGGGTGGGACCACCTGCCGGTCGACCTGTCCGACACCGAGGCGGCGGTCGACGGACTGCGCCCGGCTGCCGACACGACGCGTCTCGCGTTCGCCGCGTACGTGGAGCACGCGGACCTCGCCGAGCAGATCGCCCCGAACGTCGCCCTCCTCGAGAACACGCTCGACGCCCTCGACCGTCTCGGCGCTCCGCTCCGGCACGTCACCCTCTACCAGGGGATGAAGTACTACGGGGCACACCTCGGGCGCTTCAGGACGCCGGCGAAGGAGGACGACCCGCGCCTGATGGTGCCGAACTTCTACTACGACCAGGAGGACCTGCTCCGCGAGCGCGCCGCCTCCCGAGGCTTCGCGATGACCGTGCTCCGGCCCGAGGCCGTGATCGGGTACGCGCAGGGCACGCCCATGAACCTGCTCATGGCGATCGGGACGTACGTGAGCATGACGAAGGAGCTCGGGCTGCCGCTGCGGTTCCCCGGCGCCCGCACCACGTACGACGGGATCTTCTACCAGATGACGGACGCGGAGCTCCTCGCCCGTGCCACCGACTGGGCCGGCACGACGCCGGCTGCAGCCGGGCAGGCGTTCAACCTCACGAACGGCGACGTGGTGCGGTGGAGCCACCTGTTCGAACGCCTCGCCGACCACCACGGCCTGGACCTCGCCGAACCCCAGTCGATGGAACTCGCGCAGGTGATGCCCTCCCGGGAGGACCTGTGGCAGCGGATGGTCGAACGGCACGGGCTGGTCGCCACCCCGTACGCGGACCTCGTCGACTGGCGGTTCGCGGACATGATCCTGAACTCGACGTGGGACAACGTCTCGTCCCTGATCAAGATCCGGCAGGCGGGGTTCGCGGAGTGCCACGACTCGGCGGACCGGCTCGTGGAACTCCTCGACGACCTCGGTCGGCGGCGGATCCTGCCCGTTCCCGCGAGGTAGTGCCCCGCCTACCCGATCAGCGTCGGCCACCGTCGCCTCCCGGAAACGGCAGCCTTCCGGGCGCCGCGGATCGGCCACGCGACCGTGGTGGTCCTCGGCAACGTGTGGGACGAACCCGCAGCGGCGGTGACCCCCATGCCGACGGACCAGGTCGTCTTCGGCTTCCCCGGCGCCGGCGGCGGCTACGGGCAGGACGGCGTCCTCCGCGGAGCAGTCATGCGCTCGGTCACCCTCGCCGCGTCGACGTCGCCGTCCGATCGCCGCGGACTGGAGGCCCGTGCCGCGTTCCGCCAGGCCGGTTTCGCCGTCCGCGACGAACGGGACATGCCCGGAATCCCGGCTGCGTCGCGGAGCATAGCCGTGATCGTCGAGGCGCTCGGAGCCGTGGCAGCGGGGAGCGGGGAGCGGGGAGCGGATCCACTGCCGACCTGCCCGGGGACGCTTCTCCGCTCAGGGCCTCTGTCGCCGTATGGGCGGAACGGTCCGGGCTCGCCGACGTCGATGTCGAGGTGCTCGCGCTCGCGCTGCTGACGTGGACACGGTTGCACGGCATCATCAGCCTGGAGAGATCGGCGGGCACCTTCTGCTCCTGCGCCCGTCGCTACTCCAAGCTGTCGCGGCTGATCTGGTCGAAGTCACCGGCTACGCAGGCCGATTCGCCCTGGATGCTGTAACCACGTGGATCGGCCAAGAAATCGATGGATGCCAGCGGCCCGCCGGCACCTCGAACTCCGAGGACCGGTTCGGCGCCGCCGCTCTGGTAACGCTCAGTGGCGACGCCCTCCTGCTTCAAGAACCGCTCGACCGCTTCGACGTCGGCAGCGGGATCAGGCCCCGCGTCGCGCGCGGTGACGACGAGGTAGGCGACACCGCCGCGACCGAGGCTGCGGGTGCACCTACCGAGTCCTGGTCCGCTGTCGATCGCCCAACCGTCGCCGACCGTCTCGGCGGAGTGGTTGACGAATTTCGAGGAGTCAGAGTCCGCCTTCTGACCCTCGGAAGTCACTTCGCCGGTGTTCGGCTGGCCCGCGTCACCGCCACGACGCGTGGTCCGGCAGGAACCCGGTGACGGCCAGGACGACGAAAAGCGTCCCGAGGACCACCAGGAAGATCCCGATGAACCGGACGAAGCCTGGTGTCAGCGGCCGTCCGTTTGCGAGCCGGCCACCACGCAGCTTCTGCGCCCACTGGTTGAAGATCGCGATGGTGAGACCCCACAGCACGGCGACAGCCCCGCCGATCCCGAAGATGAGTTGTGGGTTCATCAGCCTCTCCATGATGCAAGTTGGTCGCAGGCGTCCCGGACGGACACCGCCCCCGATCATGCCGCAGGCGCGCGGCCGCGGCGTTACGACGCGACGGACTGGAGGCGTGACCCGCGTGACGGACGCGGGTCGCGCCTCCAGGCTGGTCACCGCACGAGCGGTCACCGCACCTGTCGCCGTCTGCCGGCCGTCTACCCGAGCGGCTCGACGCCGTAGCCGATGACCACCGCTCGCAGCTCGTCCAGGTACGTCTGCGCCTGCACGGTCAGGGGCACCGAGGCGTGGGCGATCCACCCGATCTCGATGCGTTCGTCGACGTCGAGCGGGATGGCGACGATCTCCGGGTCGAGGTCGTCACTGATGAGGCCGGTCGAGATCGTGTACCCGCCCAGGCCGATCATGAGGTTGAAGATCGTCGCCCGGTCCGAGACGCGGATCTCCCGCTTGCTCGACATCGTCGACAGGATCTCCTCCGCCAGGTAGAAGGAGTTGTTCGCGCCCTGGTCGAACGTCAGCCGTGGCAGGTCGGCGAGGTCGGCGAGGGTCGCGCGCTCCCGTGACGCGAGCGGATTCCGCCGGGCGACGAAGATGTGTGGTTGGGCGACGAAGAGCGGGGTGAACACGACGCCGGCGTCACGCATCAGCTTGCCGAGGACCTGGCGGTTGAAGTCGTTGCGGTAGAGGATGCCCACCTCGCTGCGCAGCGTGCGGACGTCCTCGATGATGTCCCACGTGCGCGTCTCACGGAGCGAGAACTCGTACTCGTCCGCCGCCGCCGCCTCGACCATCCGGACGAAGGCCTCCACGGCGAACGAGTAGTGCTGCGCCGACACCCCGAGCAGCCGACGCGACGGTTGCCCGCCGACGTAGCGCTGTTCGAGGAGGGAGACCTGCTCGACGACCTGTCGGGCGTACCCGAGGAACTCGACCCCGTCGACGGTGAGCACGACCCCCCGGGCCGAGCGGGTGAAGAGCGGGCGTCCGATCCGCGTCTCGAGGTCCTTCATCGCCGCGGACAGCGTCGGCTGCGCGACGTAGAGCAAGTCGGCTGCCGCGCTGATCGAGCCCTCCGTCGCGACCTCGATGAAGTACCGGAGCTGCTGCAGGGTGATGTCGTTCGAGACCCGGGCCATAGGCGCAGGCTATACCGGCGCATAGCGCCTCGGTATTACCTGATGACCCGCGCCTGCAGTCATGATCGTGGGACACCTTCCCCCGAGCCCCCGGGCACTCGACGTACGGACTGCCGACCATGGCGAACGACCTCACCTTCAGCATCACCAGGACCCGGTTCGACGAGGACTACTCCCCCTCGGACAGCTCCCGGCTGACCACGAACTTCGCCAACCTGGCGCGCGGCGAGCACCGCCAGCAGAACCTCCGCACCGCCCTCGACATGATCGACCGGCGCTGCAACGACCTCTTGTCGTCGAACAATCCGAACGGCGACCGGTACCGCGTCGAGCTCGACATCGTCTCGGTCACGGCGCACTTCGTCGACCAGGGTTCATCCGGCGAGTTCCCGTTGCTCGAGATGCTCGACGTCGCGATCGTCGACCAGCACACCGGTGAGCGCCACCAGGGGATCCTGGGCAACAACTTCTCCTCGTACCTCCGCGACTACGACTTCGCCGTGCTGCTGCCGTCGCTCGACAAGAGCGCTGGCATCCCTTCGGACTTCGGCGAGCTGCACGGGCAGCTCTTCCAGCGCTTCCTGGAGTCCGCTGCGTTCCAGGACCAGTTCACCGCCGAGCCCGTGGTCTGCATCAGCGTCTCCACGAGCCAGACCTACCGGCAGACGGAGTACGTCCACCCGGTCCTCGGCGCCGAGTACGAGCACGAGCACTCCTCGCTCACGGACGACTACTTCGGTCGGATGGGCATGCAGGTTCGGTACTTCATGCCCGCTGGCGGGAAGGCGCCGCTCGCGTTCTACACGCGCGGCGACCTGGTCAACGACTACTCGGACCTGCAGCTCATCGGCACGATCAGCACCATGGAGACGTTCCAGAAGATCTACCGACCGGAGATCTACAACGCGAACACGGCCGCGCCGAGCACCTACCGCCCGAGCCTCGCGCACACGGACTACTCGGTGCCCTCCGTCTCGTACGACCGCGAGGAACGGAGCCGCCTCGCGATCACCCAGGGCCGGTACACCGAGGAGCACCTCGTCACGCCGCACCGAGCACTCCTCGAGCGGTGGGCCACCCGCGCCGCCGTCCCTTCCCTCTGATCAACACCCCACCCGACAGGAACCACCTGCACATGAGCACCCTCCTGCCCACCGCGATCGTCGGCAGCCTGCCGAAACCCTCCTGGCTCGCCGAGCCCGAACGACTCTGGTCCCCCTGGCTGCTCGAGGGGGCAGCGCTGACCGAGGGTAAGCAGGACGCACTCCGAGCCGCTGTCCACGAGCAGGAGCGCCACGGCATCGACATCGTGAGCGACGGCGAGCAGACCCGCCAGCACTTCGTCACGACGTTCATCGAGCACCTGGACGGCGTCGACCTCGAGCGCAAGGAGACGGTCCGGATCCGTGACCGGTACGACGCGGCCGTCCCCACCGTCGTCGGTGCCGTGAGCCGTCGGGCGCCCGTATTCGTGGACGACGCCGCATTCCTCCGTGCCCAGACCGACCGCCCGATCAAGTGGGCGCTCCCCGGCCCGATGACCATGATCGACACCCTCTCCGACCAGCACTACAAGAGCCGCGAGAAGCTGGCATGGGAGTTCGCCACGATCCTCAACCAGGAGGCGCGCGAGCTCCAGGACGCCGGCGTCGACATCATCCAGTTCGACGAGCCCGCCTTCACCGTCTTCCACGACGAGGTGCAGGACTGGGGCGTCGCTGCGCTCGAGCGGGCGGCCGAGGGCTTGCGCGCCGAGACCGCCGTGCACATCTGTTATGGCTACGGCATCGAGGCGAACAACAAGTGGAAGGAGACGCTCGGAGCGGAGTGGCGCCAGTACGAGCAGTCGTTCCCGCTCCTGCAGCAGTCGTCGATCGACATCATCTCGCTCGAGTGCATCCACTCCAAGGTCCCGCTCGAGCTCGTCGAGCTGATCCGTGGGAAGAAGATCATGCTCGGGGCGATCGACGTCGCGACCGAAACCGTCGAGACCCCGGAGGAGGTCGCGGAGGTGCTCCGCCGAGCGCTCGAGTTCGTCGACGCGGACAAGCTCATCCCGAGCTCCAACTGCGGCATGGCGCCGCTGGCGCGGGGTGCCGCGCTCTCGAAGCTCGGCGCGCTGTCCGCGGGAGCCGCCATCGTGAAGGCTGAGCTCGTCGGCACGGCGGTCCCGTCGGCACGCTAACCACTGCGAGACACCACGGCGGCTCTCTTCCGGAAGGAGGAGAGCCGCCCTGTTCGTTTTGGTGGCGAGGTGCTCGGCTCTCGCTCCGGTCTGGAGGCGCGACTGCGGTCGGACCGGCAGGTCGCGTTGGTACTGGCGTCAGCCTTCGCCTTGCCCGCGGTCCCGGTCGCTGTCGCTGTCCCGGTCCCGGTCCCGGTCCCGGTCCCGGTCGCTGTCGCTGTCGCTGTCAGAGAGAACACTCGATCGACGCGAGCAGACGACGATCGTTGCGAACACCGCTGCGAAGATCCAGGTTCCGACGCCGAGCGGGCCCGCGAGGGCGAGGTCAGGCGGGTACTTCGCAGACGAGAACAGCAGCACCAGACCGCCCGCTGCGTTGAACGCGCCGTGCCCGAGTACGGCGGGCCAGATGGAACCACTCCAGATCCGGAGCCAGCCGAGGAACGTTCCGACGGCGGTGGCTCCGACGATCATCAGGAAGACCCCCACCAGGTCTGGACGATCGAAGTTGTAGCCCAGCAAGATGATCGGGCTATGCCAGACGCCCCACACGATGCCGGTGATCAGCACAGTGGCCCAGTCACCAAGAGGTCGTAAGGCAGGGAGCAGAAAGCCGCGCCACCCGACTTCCTCACCGAACGCAAGCACCCCGTTCGGTATCGCGGCGATCGGGATCGACACGACCTGCATGAGAACGAGTACTCCGATCGGCAGAAGGTCCCTCGCTTCCTCGGGAAGTATCGCGGCAAATCCGCTGAACGTCACGAGGTCGAGGCTGACGAAATGCAGGAGCGCGGCGACTGCGATGCCGGCGATGACGACGAGTGGAAGCACGACGATGCCACCCAGTGAGAAGCGCAGGAGCTTTCCGACCGGTCGGAGCGGGACGATTCCGAGCTGCCGGACAGCCTGCCGCACCGGAACGCGTTGCTGCAGCAGCACAACGATCGCTGCTGCAGCGCAGGGTGTGAACATCATGATCGGCAGGACCCACAGCGCGTGCGCCGACGCCAAGCCCACCGGATCGATCCACAGCGGCAGGCTGGCGAGCCATCCAAAGCCCCAGGCCAGGACCGTGAAGATCAGGATCGGCTTCCAGCGGACCTCCGCTACCACTGGCTCAGGGACGACAGGGCCATCAACGCGAAGCATCAGGTGCCTCCCGGACTGCTCGTTGCGCAACGGCGACGCTCCACAACCCCCCGGCAAGCAGCACAGCTGCGCAGAGGATCACCGCGGACACGTCGTTCGGCCGCCCCGTGGCCGCTGCGGTCATCCCGAGAACGATCACGCCACCGGCAGCAACGCTGGTCGGGAGCACGGCAGCCTGGTGCCCTCGGCGCCAGGCTGCCGCATCTTGCATCGTCGCTCGCGTACGAACACCGACGAATGAGTTCCGGCCGATGACGCCCCGTGCGGGCAACACGACGAAGACCACGGTCACCACCGCCGCAACCATTTCGACGAAGATCACCTTCTACCCCTTTTCCTGAACGACCGAGCGCGCGCCTGGCCGTTGAGCGGTGATGCTGAACGCCGCAGCGTTCTGCGACGTGCGACAGGTGAGGACCGCTCCGCCCTGGCGATCCCCAAGGACCTCGAGTCCCGGACGAGCGTAATTTCCAGGATCGCCCTGCATCACGCACTGATCTTCCACCGGACATATCTTGCATGTCAAGGGCGGCCAGAGCATGCTGCTCTCCATGAAGAGGTGGATCCGCATCCCCGCCGTCGTCGTCGGCGCTGCAGCCACGGCGTACGGGTGCTTGTACCTGAGCCCGCTCCTGACTGGCTGGATGGGGGCAGCCACACTCTGGATGGCGACGACACGCTGGAGCTCCGGCGAGCCGATCGACCTTCCGGCCGGCACGGAGGTCGATCCCACAGATGTCCGGAAGTACCGCGAGGACCATCCCGGACTCTCGATCGAGCGAGCAGTCGCTGCCGTCGCCGGAGCGTTAGCGGCTCGGCCGAGCGGACACGATGAGACGCGTCGTTCAACACCGAACGCCCCGCCGACCGAAGCCAGCAGGGCGTCACAGTAACCCCGGGCACGCCGGCGCCTCACTGCTGCTCTGTGGCATCGACACGAGGCCCGATGAGGAAAACGCAACATGGGGGGCGGCCACATCATGAGTCCGCGGATGCCGGGTAGTGCTCGTACTCGCAAGGTTGTGCCGCACGGTGATATGTAGCACTCTGGTTGCACCCGCCGTGTCTTCGGCGGCAACGAGGGGAAGAAAACATGAAGAAGTCCATCTCGCTCCTCGCAGCGGTGGTGACCACCGCAACCGCGGCACTCCTGATCGCGGAGCCTGCGCAGGCCCAGAGCGCAACGCAGGTCGAGGTCCCGTCGAACGTCGTGATCGATGAGAGCTTCGATCCCACTGGGGAGGTCGTCGTCGCCGGTGACGGACGCTCCGCTCGGTCGGGAGATTGTAAGGACAGAGCATTCGCGGTCGTCGCGACGATGACGCAGTCCTTGAACGGCTGCAGCGTCATCGGCTCGAAGGCATCAGCCCAGGTGCAGTACAAGTGGTACAAGCATCAGGGCAACTCGAGCCCCTGCATCTGGGGGAAGTCGTTCAACGCGAAGCACGCTCCGACCTGGACGGCCTTGGACTGCGGCACTGGTCGCTCGAAGTCCGTCCCGTGGGGGAACGTGGCTGCCACCAAGAAGATGAAGGGCCTCACCGGCATCGGTTGGGCCGGAGTGCAGTGGCAGTGATGCCAGAGCGATCGCGGCGACGCAGCATCGAGGCCATCGCCTCGATCTGCGTCGCCGCAGCTGTCCTGTCCGGGTGCTCGTCGGGCTCCGACGATCAACACCCGCATGCCCAGCCCCTGGTGCACGCTCCTCCACGCTCGGCAGTAGCGACTCTCGACGCAGCGGCGATGGAGACCCTGGCGGCCGATATCCGCGCGACGGTACCTTGCACGCGGGCAGATACCCTGCTGGACGATCTCGCGTTCTGGGACAGCATGCGTGGCTTCGACTGCTTCGACCACGACGAGCCGACGTTCATCCGCGTCTACGCGCACGCGGCGTCGGTGCCACAGACCCTCGCGGAATGGGACGGCACGTTCGGAACCGGGCGTGCAGTCGCTCGGGGTGTGAACTGGTACGTCGTCGGTACTCCCGCAACCGTCTCGGCCGTGCGGCCTCCGGATGGAGCACCGCGAACAGCGAACGATCTCGGGTCACCCGTTCCACTGACGCCCGAGCAGGACTACCTGACGACCTGCGTGCTGTACGTCTCGAGCGAGAGCCAGCGGTATGTGCAGCATCCGAAGCAGCGAAGCGTATCCGCCGATCAGTACGGCGCACTCTTCCCCGGCGTCTCGGCCGCCACGCACGCGGCAGTCGACGATCTCGGGCGGGCCCGCGTGTTGGAGATCATGGACGAGGACCGATGGATCGCGGCGTTGTCGCCGATCGGGCCGCGTCTCAAGGAGCAGTGCGCTGCTGCGTACCGGGCGGTCGGAGACTCCGTCCGCCCGCTCGACGGAGACGAAGGATGACCACGTCGCGAATCTCTCGCTCGGCCGGCAGAGGACCCACCTCGGTGTTGATCCTCGGTACCGCTGGCGCGGCCCTTCTCTCGATCGACAACCTGCTCGGTTTCGTCGGAACCCACGCAATCGACACAGCCTTCGTTCCGATGATCGCTGCGGTCTCCGTGTTGGCGGGTTCGGTGGCGGCTGTTGGCGGCGTGCTGGCTCGTGACATCACGCGTGTTTTCGTTGCCGTTGCCGTTGTCGGTTTCGTGGCCACGCGTTCCCCCGCCACCGGTATCCATCTCTGGTTCCCCATCGCGGTCGCGCTGCAGGCCCTTGTCCCACTGGCTTTCGCTGCGGCAGGAGCGCTCGTCCTGCACCGTCATCGAGAACTCGTGATCGTGCGAGTTGTCGCGGCGCTCCTCGTGGGTTTCGCCCTGGCCTGGACTGCGACCGCGTTCATCCCGGTTGCGCTCGCGGCGTTCCTCATCGTGCAGGCCGGCACGCTGCTCGTCGTGGTCATTCTGAGCTTGCGACCGGTCTTCCGCCTGAGTTGGAGTCTCGCGCGCGAGCTCTGGTCAAGCGCCGACGTCCGATGAGGGGTCGGGCAACACGGTCCACCAGCAAACCCTTGCGGCAAACGGTGGTACTGACATCGGTACGGCAATCTGCCCGACCCCTGGCGGCGGCGGAGCGGCATGCTCAGCCATCGTTGTCGTCCTCAGCGTCGCGCCATCCTCCATCGTCAAGGGCGGATCGAGCGTCGACTGCCGCTGGTTGGCACACATCTGATTCGACGCAGGGAAGGGCAATGCTCATGCGTGCATGGCTGCTCTACACACTGGTCGTCATCACAGCGCTCACAGCACTTCTCGCAATCGCTGACAGCTTCCCGAAGCCATCGTCCGTCCTCTTCTTCGTCGGCACTCCGGTCGTCGTGATCGGGGCCGGCCTGGGCGCCAAGTTCGTCAGGGAGGCACGTACGCGCCGACGCACTCAGCAGCACTGACGTGGCACCTCGCCGTCTCAAACCTAGGCACGCCTTCGTGTCGAATGGGCGAGGGAGTCACGATAATCCACGTGCGGAAGTCATCTCGGCAATTCGCGAAGCGGTTCCCGATGTGAGGATTGCTTGCACCAGGTGTCGCAACTTTGCCTGGTTAGCGAGCTAGCGCGCCCTGAGATGCGGACTCACAACCTCTTCTCAGCGGGCGCTCAACGAAATGCTTGTTGCGCCGGCTCGATGCATATCCCCGTCTATCCTGATTCCGGGTCACTATTCGATATGGCGTACCATGATGCGTTTGTCGATCGGCTCGGAGACGACGCTCTTTGTAGGTAGAACACTGCGATACGAGGCGCCGGTCGAATCACAACGAGGAACGCCCCGCTGGCCAAAGCCAGCGGGGCGTCCCCACGAGTCGGACCAGGCTCAGAAGTCCCAGTCCTCGTCCTCAGTGCTCTCCGCCTTGCCGATGACGTACGACGACCCAGACCCCGAGAAGAAGTCGTGGTTCTCGTCCGCGTTTGGCGACAGCGCCGACAGGATCGCCGGGTTCACGTCCGTGGTCTCCTTGGGGAACATCGGCTCGTAGCCCAGGTTCATCAGCGCCTTGTTGGCGTTGTAGTGCAGGAACTTCTTGACGTCCTCGGTCAGCCCGACCTGGTCGTAGAGGTCCTGCGTGTACTGGATCTCGTTCTCGTACAGCTCGAACAGCAGGCTGAACGCGTAGTCCTTGATCTCTTGCTTGCGCTCCTCGGAAGCGCCCTCGAGGCCCTTCTGGAACTTGTACCCGATGTAGTACCCATGGACGGCTTCGTCGCGGATGATCAGGCGGATCAGGTCGGCCGTGTTGGTGAGCTTGGCGCGCGAGGACCAGTACATCGGCAGGTAGAAGCCGGAGTAGAACAGGAACGACTCGAGCAGCGTCGAGGCGACCTTGCGCTTCAGGGGGTCGTCACCGGTGTAGTAGTCGAGGACGATCTGTGCCTTCTTCTGCAGGTTCACGTTCTCGGTGGACCAGCGGAAGGCGTCGTCGATCTCGGGCGTCGATGCCAGGGTCGAGAAGATCGACGAGTAGCTCTTGGCGTGCACCGACTCCATGAACGCGATGTTCGTGTAGACGGACTCCTCGTGCGGGGTGATCGCGTCGGGGATCAGGCTGATCGCGCCGACGGTGCCCTGGATGGTGTCGAGGAGCGTCAGACCGGTGAACACGCGCATGGTGAGCTGCTGTTCCTCCGGCGTGAGGGTGTTCCACGACTGCACGTCGTTCGACAGCGGCACCTTCTCGGGCAGCCAGAAGTTGTTGACGAGGCGGTTCCAGACCTCGACGTCCTTCTCGTCCTGGATTCGGTTCCAGTTGATCGCGCTGACCGAACGGATCAGCGGGACGGCTTTGCCGGTGGCGTGGACCGGGTCGGTGAGAGTCATTGCGTTCTTCCGGAGGTGGTGGTGCAGAACAAGTACGGAACCGGAGGCGCGGGGCGGGGCCGCCCCGCGCCTCCAGTCAGGAGATCGCGGAAGCGATCAGAGCATGCAGCTGACGCAGCCCTCGACCTCGGTGCCCTCGAGTGCGAGCTGGCGCAGACGGATGTAGTAGATCGTCTTGATGCCCTTGCGCCATGCGTAGATCTGCGCCTTGTTGATGTCACGCGTGGTGGCGGTGTCCTTGAAGAACAGCGTCAGGGACAGGCCCTGGTCCACGTGCTGCGTCGCCGCGGCGTACGTGTCGATGATCTTCTCGGGGCCGATCTCGTACGCGTCCTGGTAGTAGTCCAGGTTGTCGTTCGTCATGAACGGCGCCGGGTAGTAGACGCGGCCGAGCTTGCCTTCCTTGCGGATCTCGATCTTCGACGCGATCGGGTGGATCGACGACGTCGAGTGATTGATGTACGAGATCGAACCGGTCGGCGGCACGGCCTGCAGGTTCTGGTTGTAGATGCCGTACTGCTGGATGGACGCCTTCAGCGCCTTCCAGTCGTCCTGCGTCGGGATGGTGATGTTCGCGTTGTCGAACAGCGACGCGACGCGCGGGGTCGCCGGCGTCCAGACCTGGTCGGTGTACTTGTCGAAGAACTCACCCGACGCGTACTTCGAGTCGCGGAAGCCGTCGAAGGTCTCCCCCGTCTCGATCGCGATGTTGTTCGAGGCGCGCAGGGCGTGGAACAGCACCGTGTAGAAGTAGATGTTCGTGAAGTCGATGCCCTCTTCGGAGCCGTAGAACACGCGCTCACGAGCCAGGTAGCCGTGCAGGTTCATCTGGCCGAGGCCGATGGCGTGCGACTTGTCGTTGCCGTCCTCGACGGAGCGAACAGAGGTGATGTGCGACATCTGCGAGACCGAGGTCAGGCCGCGGATGGCGGTCTCGATGGTCTTGCCGAAGTCCGGCGAGTCCATCGTCAGCGCGATGTTCAGCGAGCCGAGGTTGCAGGAGATGTCCTTGCCGATCTCCTTGTACGAGAGGTCCTCGTTGAAGGTGGTCGGGGTGTTGACCTGCAGGATCTCCGAGCACAGGTTGGACATGTTGATCCGACCCTTGATCGGGTTGGCCTTGTTCACCGTGTCCTCGAACACGATGTACGGGTAGCCCGACTCGAACTGGATCTCCGCGATGGTCTGGAAGAACTCGCGGGCCTTGATCTTCGTCTTCTTGATGCGCGAGTCGTCGACCATCGCGCGGTAGTTCTCGGAGATCGGGACGTCGCCGAAGGGGACGCCGTAGACCTTCTCGACGTCGTACGGCGAGAACAGGTACATGTCCTCGTTGTTCTTCGCGAGCTCGAACGTGATGTCCGGCACGACGACGCCGAGGGACAGCGTCTTGATGCGGATCTTCTCGTCGGCGTTCTCGCGCTTGGTGTCGAGGAACTTCATGATGTCCGGGTGGTGGGCGCTGAGGTACACCGCGCCGGCACCCTGACGCGCACCGAGCTGGTTCGCGTACGAGAAGGAGTCTTCCAGCAGCTTCATCACGGGGATGATGCCCGAGGACTGGTTCTCGATCTGCTTGATCGGGGCGCCGGCCTCACGGATGTTGGAGAGCAGCAGGGCCACGCCGCCGCCGCGCTTGGAGAGCTGCAGCGACGAGTTGATGCCGCGCGAGATCGACTCCATGTTGTCCTCGATGCGCAGGAGGAAGCAGGAGACGAGTTCGCCGCGCTGGGCCTTCGCGGTGTTGAGGAACGTCGGCGTCGCAGGCTGGAAGCGGCCGGCGATGATCTCCTCGACGAGGTCGATCGCGAGCTGCTCGTTGCCCTGCGCCAGGCCGAGCGCGGTCATCACGACGCGGTCCTCGAAGCGCTCGAGGTAGCGCTTGCCGTCGAACGTCTTGAGCGTGTAGCTCGTGTAGTACTTGAACGCACCAAGGAACGTCTGGAACCGGAACTTCTTCGAGTACGCCAGGTCGTTGAGCCGCTGGATGAAGTCCATCGAGTACAGGTCGATCGTCGCCTGCTCGTAGTACTCGTTCTCGACCAGGTAGTCCAGCCGCTCCTTCAGGTTGTGGAAGAAGACGGTGTTCTGGTTGACGTGCTGCAGGAAGAACTGCTTGGCCGCCTCACGATCCTTGTCGAACTGGATGTTCCCGTCCGCGTCGTAGAGGTTGAGCATCGCGTTGAGGGAGTGGTAGTCCATCCCCGTCTGCGGAGACGTCAGATCGACGTCTGCAACTGCTGCGTCCAAAATGCTTCCAATCCTGAGTTGACCGCCACCACGTCGTCGGGGGTCCCGAAGACTTCGAAGCGGTAGAGAACGGGGACTCCGCACTTGCGCGCGACGATGTCCCCGGCGAGGCCGAACGCCTCGCCGAAGTTGGTGTTCCCGCCGACGATGACGCCCCGGATCAGTGCCCGGTTGTGTTCGTCGTTGAGGAACTTGATGACCTGCTTGGGGACCGCTCCGTGTCCGTTGCCGCCACCGTAGGTGGGGAGGACCAGGACGTACGGGCCGTCCGCCCGCAGGGGCGGCTCACTCGCGTGCAGCGGGATCCGGTCGGCGTCCTGGCCGAGCTTCTCCACGAACCGGGCGGTGTTGCCCGAGACACTCGAGAAGTAGACGAGGCGGCTCATGGTGCGCTCCCTGACGAAGGTGCGGACTGCGGACCGGAGGGTGTGGTGCGGGGTGGGACGAGCCTCCTGGCCGTCCACCCGCCACCGGGCGTCGCGGGCCGAGTGGCCCGCGAGGCGTCAGGCCAGTTCGGCGCTGAGGGTGGCGATCTTGTCGGGGCGGAAGCCCGACCAGTGGTCGTCGTCGGTCACGACGACGGGGGCCTGCATGTAGCCGAGGCTCTTGACGTGCTCGAGTGCGGCTTCGTCCGTGGAGACGTCGTGCACCTCGTACTGGATGCCCTTGTTGTCGAGGGCGCGGTACGTCGCAGTGCACTGGACGCAGGACGGCTTGGTGTACACGGTGACGGCCATGATCTCCCCTGGTTCTGGGCCCGGTAGGAGGCCCGTCGTTCTGGTGCTGTGTTGTCGATGACGCTACTACATGTAGTGCCCGATGGGCGGGTGGACCACTAGAGGAAGTGTTACACCCCTGTAGTTTCCACAACGTCATCCACAGTCTGTGGATTCCCGTGAGGCCCGGTTTTCCGCCACTCTGCCACCGCCCACCGACACTTCCCACACCCTGTTGGGGGGCCTTCTCCACGGGTGTGGAAACCTCCCGCTCGGCGTGTCTGAGAGCGCTGCGCGGACACCGCCCCGAGCGCCGTCCCCCGCACGGGTGGCACGGTTCTCCACAGCCGCCGCAACGCGGTCCGTCCAGTCCGTACACTCGTCTCGTGAGCGCGTACGGGTCCCTGCTGAAGACGCCCGGGGTCGGCAGGGTCATCGCCGCGCAACTCACCGCGCGGTTCCCGTTCGGCATGTTGTCGCTGGCGTACCTGCTGCACGTCGAGCACATCTTCGACTCGTACGGCGCAGCAGGACTCGTCCTGGCGACCACGAGCATCGGCCAGGCCCTCGCCGGTCCGCTCACCAGCCGCTGGATGGGCCGCTGGGGCATGCGCCCCGTCCTCATCCTGACGAGCGTCGTGGCGCTGGTGACGATGGGCGTCATCGCCTTCTTCGTGATGCCGCTCTGGGCCTACGTCGTGATCGGCTTCGTCGGCGGTCTGGCGGTCCCGCCGGTGCAGCCCGCCGTCCGCACCATCTACCCGAAGATGGTCACGTCCTCGCAGCTCACCCCGCTCTTCTCCCTCGACGCCAGCGCCCAGGAGCTCATCTGGGTCGCCGGCCCGGTCATCACCACGTTCGTCGCGACGCAGATCGGCACGGTCCAGGCGATCGTCGTCGCGATGGTGTTCCTGCTCATCGGTGGCGCCTGGTTCATCGCCTCGCCCGAGCTCGGCCGGGTCCGCATCCCCCGCTCGAAGCGCGCGTTCGGGGTCGTCATGAAGCGGCCGTCGGTCGTGGTCGCCACCGTCACGGGCCTGCTGCTCATCGGCGCGTGTGCCGCGGTGGAGGCCAGCGTCACCAGCGTCTTCGGCGAGGGCAGCCCGAACGCCGGCATCGTCCTCGCCGTGTTCGCGGTCGGGTCGCTCGTCGGCGGTCTCGCGCTGGGGCACCTCCCGATCTCACCGAACGCCCTCTGGTTGCGCATGACGATCGTCTTCGTCGGACTCGTGCTCGCGGTCGGCAACCCGACCTTCTGGTGGCTCTGCATCTCGCTGGTCATCGCCGGCGCCGGCATCGCCCCCGCGCTGACGGTGATGTTCGGCTCGGTCTCCGCCACCGTCAAGTTCTCCGACACGGCCGAGGCCTACGGATGGATGGGCACCGGCCAGCTCATCGGCGCCGCTGGCGGCTCCGCGGTCGCGGGCTTCCTGATCGACAGCAACGGCCCGAGCGGCGGGCTGATGGTCGGAGCCGTGATGGCGGCGGCCGGGGTCGTCTTCCCCCTGGTCGTGCGCCGGTGGTTGCCCGACCTGCGTGGTCGTGACGCCAGCCCGCTGCCCGACACCGAGCCGGTCCACCTCCCCACCTGATCCGTCGGTCCGGGAGTTCTCCACAGGACGTCCTGGAGGCGCGGCTCGCCCCCCGTCACGGCGGGCAGGATGGGTGCATGGTCACCTCCACCCCCCTCCGCGACGGCCGGAGCATCCGCACCATCGGCTTCGGCGTCTACAAGGTCGACGACTCCGAAGCGGCGACGGCCGTCGGTCTCGCACTGGACGCCGGGTACCGGCACGTCGACACGGCCGAGATGTACGGCAACGAGCGTGGCGTCGGGCAGGCGATCCGGGCCTCCCGGCTGGAGCGCGATGACGTGTTCGTGACCACGAAGGTGTGGAACGAGCACCAGGGGCGTGACGGCACGCTGCGGGCGTTCGACGCCAGTCTCGAGCGGTTGGGGCTCGACGCGGTCGACCTGTACCTGATCCACTGGCCGGCGGCCGCGAACGACCGCTACGTCGAGACCTGGCGCACCCTCGTCGAACTCCGCGAGTCCGGGCGGGCGCGCAGTGTCGGCGTCTCGAACTTCCAGGTGCCGCACCTCGAGCGGATCATCGACGAGACCGGCGAGGTCCCCGCCGTCAACCAGGTCGAACGGCACCCGTGGTTGCCGCAGCGCGAACTGATGGCGTTCCACGAGCAGCACGGCATCGTCACGGCCGCGTGGTCCCCGCTCGGCCGCGGGCGACTGATCGAGGACCCGGTCCTGGTCGGCATCGCCGCCGCGCACGACGTCAGCGTCGCCCAGGTGCTGGTCCGGTGGAACGTGCAGCAGGGGGTCGTCGTCCTGCCGAAGTCCGTGACGCCGTCGCGGATCCGCTCGAACCTCGACGTCGACGGCTTCGTCCTGACGGACGACGAACTCTCCGCGATCGCCGGCCTCGAGTCCGGTCAGCGCACGGGCTCGCACCCCGACGCCGTCGCCTGAGCGGGCCGGCAACCGCGCCCGCCTGCCGCGTCCGCCGCGGAACACCGGTGTTCGTCAGTCGCGCCGCGGAATCCCGCGGCGTCACCGGCGAACACCGGTGTTCCGCGTGGGCCTCGAGCCGCTCAGCCCTGGCGGTCCTCCTCAGACTGCCACGGCAGGTGCAGATCGCCCGGCTCCGGTTCGACGTCGCCGGCGTCGTCCGCGCCGCCGGTCCCCGGGGCTGCGACGATGCGCGAGGGGTCGATGCCGTCCTCGCGCAGGTCGTCGTCGTCACGCTGCTTCGTCTGTGACGCGTCCATCTCCCGCTCGCTCGAGGGGCTGTACGACGTGTCGGCGGCGCGCTGTTCACGCCCGCTCACCCCGTCGACGTCGTCGCTGTGCGCTGCCGAGGTCAGGGCGTCGGAGCGGTCCCGGTCGTCAGAGTGCTCGGGGCCTGCGATGTCGTTGCTCATGCTGTTTCCTCCCGTTTCCCCGAACGCTAGGCGGCGGACGGCGTCGAGCTCCCAGGCCGTCCATCCGATCGGGGCACAACCGGCTCCCGCACGCACCAGTACGGTCGAAGCGTGATGGATCCTCGCGCCCTGGCCACCGACGAGCTCCGACCCGGGGAGCGCCTGCTGTGGGTCGGGCAGAGCGATCCCGCGCGGCTGTTCACCGGACGCGACGGCTTCCTCGTGCCTTTCAGCATCCTGTGGGGCGGCTTCGCGATCTTCTGGGAGGTCGGCGTCCTCACCACCGGAGCACCGTGGTTCTTCGCCCTCTTCGGTAGCGTCTTCGTCCTCATCGGGCTGCACCTGATCGTCGGCCGGTTCTTCGTGAAGCGCCACCGGAAGCGCACGGAGGCTTTCGCCGTGACCGACCGGCGAGCGTTCATCACGAACGGGCGCAGCAGCCGTGAGACCGATGTCAGCCGGACGGACCGGGACATCAACTGGACCCGCGGTCGAACCCATTGCTCAGTCGAGTGGGGTGGCAGCTCCGGGCGAGGAGTGTTCGGCGGCGGCGGGTTCGGCGCCCCCAACCTCCAGCACCTCTACGCCAACACGGGCCTCGACGGGTTCTTCGGTCCTCGTCCGATGGCGTTCTACGACGTCTCGGACGGCAAGGCCCTGGTCCAGGCACTCGATGACGCAGCCCGACGCTGACGGCTCCTGCCCCACCGGGTCGGCGAGCCCCGAGCAACGGGCCCTCGTCGACGGACAACTCCGCCCGGGTGAGCATCTCCTCTGGGTCGGCCACAGTAACCTGCAGCGGATCTTCGTCGACGCTGACCGGTACCTGATCCCCTTCAGCGCTTTCTTCCTCGTCATCGTGACGAGCTTCCTCGTGGCGGCCGCCCGCTCGCACGCGAACCCGGCGGTCCTCGTCCTGCTGTCCGCCCTCGTCCTGGTCGGCCTGCACATGGGCGCCGGCCGGTTCCTCGTCAAGCGCCACCGCAAGCGCACCGACGTCCACGCCGTGACGACGGAGCGGGCACTCGTCACGAACGGCCGGCGGACCCGCGAGACCGACGCCCACCGCCCCGACTGGTACGTGGACCGGACGGCGGAGCACGTCACCGTGCAGTGGGACGACGTCAGCGACCTCGACACGCTCTTCTGGGGTGGCAGCGCTGCTGCCCAGCAGTACGCGAACACGGGCCTCGACGGCCTGCCCGGGGCGCGGGAGAACTTCGCCATGTACGACGTCACGGACGGCGACGGACTCGTCGCGGCGCTCCGCCACACCTCCGGTCGCTGACCCGGCCGGGAGGCACGGCTCACCCCGCAGGTCCGTTACGCTCGTCGGGCACTCGCCACCACCAGGAGGTCCCACCGTGACGATCGTCGCCGCCGCTGACGGCTCAGCCCTCGGCAACCCCGGCCCTGCCGGCTGGGCCTGGTACGTGGACGACGACCGCTGGGCTGCCGGAGGCTGGCCCCGCGGCACCAACAACCAGGGCGAGCTGACCGCCGTCCTGCAACTCCTCAAGGCCACGAAGGACACCGGCGAACCGCTGCACATCCTCTGCGACAGTCAGTACGCGATCAAGGCCTGCACCGAGTGGCTCGCCGGCTGGAAGCGCAAGGGCTGGCGGAAGGCCGACGGCAAGCCGGTGCTCAACGTGGAGATCATCCAGGAGCTCGACGCCGAGCTGCAGGGCCGCAAGGTGACGTTCGAGTGGGTCCGTGGGCACATGGGCCACGAGATGAACGAGGCAGCCGACGTCCGTGCCCGCGGTGCGGCGACGGCGTACCAGAACCGCACCGAGGTCCCGACCGGACCGGGCTGGCCGGGCGTCGACGTCTCGGAGCCGGCACCGATCCCCGAGGTCGCTCCCCCCGCGACGCTCTTCTAGACCGCAGGACCGACAGCCACACGACAGACAGCGGAGGGCGGGACCGTTCGGTCCCGCCCTCGCTGTCGGTCGTACTGGATTCAGTAGGTGCCGTCGCGGCGGTCCTGCCGGGTGATCTGCTCGCCGGAGGCCGGGTCGACCCCGGACCGCGTGGTGGTGGTCGTCCGACGTCCGCCGAAGCCGACCGCCAGGCTGATGATGAGCAGGATGACGCCGGCGGCCATCAGGATGTAGCCGATGAGGCGCAGGTCGATGCCGGCGATCTGGTAGTCGACCGCGAACGCGACGATGGCGCCGATCACGATCAAGGCGATGCTGGAGCCGATTCGCATGGGGTTCCTTCCGTGGGCTGCGGCTGACCGTACCCGGTGGGCAGCCCGCGTGTTCTGGCTCAGTCGACGTCGACCTCGGCCCACCCGTCGAAGCGTCCGATCTCGGTGACGCGGACCACGGCCTCGCCGGCGTCGTCGGAGGCGTCGAGGTCGATGGTCGCCGAGAAGCCGAAGTCCTTGTCGCCCGCCGGGTCGGCGAAGATCTGCCGCGCACGCCAGGAGCGCCCCTGTTCGGAGAGCACGAGGTACTGCATGGACCGGGCTTCCGCGTCGATGCCGATCGTGTCGTGCTCGTCGTAGTACTCCTCGAGCACGTTGTCCCACGCGTGCTGGTCGAACCCGGCGGTGGCGTCGAGTTCGCCGAGTCCTTCGATGTCGTCCCGGGCGGCCAGCAGCACCCGCTGGAAGAGGGCGTTGCGCACGAGGACCCGGAAGGCCCGGACGTTGCCGGTCAGGCGGGCGGGCTGCGGCGGCGCGATCTCCTCGTGCTCCGCTTCGGCGAGCGCGATGTCCCCGTTCATCAGCGCTTCCCACTCGTCGACGAGCGAGGAGTCGACCTGGCGGACGAGCTCGCCGAGCCACTCGATGATGTCGTCGAGCTCCTGGGTGCGGTGTTCGTCCGCGATGGTCTGCCGCATGGTGCGGTAGGCGTCGGACAGGTACCGCAGCACCAGGCCCTCGGAGCGGGTGAGCTGGTAGAAGCGGACGTAGTCCCCGAAGGTCATCGCCCGCTCGTACATGTCCCGGACGACGGACTTCGGGGAGAGCGAGAAGTCGAGCACCCAGGGCTGTTCGTCGGCGTAGCTCTCGTACGCGGCGGTCAGCAGTTCGTCGAGCGGTTTCGGCCAGGTGACCTCTTCGAGGAGCTCCATCCGCTCGTCGTACTCGATTCCCTCCTGTTTCATCCGGGCGACCGCCTCGCCGCGTTCCTTGAACTGCTGCTGCGACAGGATCGCGCGCGGGTCGTCGAGGGTCGCTTCGACGATGGACACCATGTCGAGGGCGAAGGTCGGCGACTCCGGGTCGAGCAGTTCGAACGCGGCGAGCGCGAAGGGTGACAGTGGCTGGTTGAGCGCGAAGTTCGCCTGCAGGTCGACGGTCAGTCGGTAGGTGCCGTCGACCTTCTCGATGACACGGGCGTTGATCAGCGTCCGCGCGATCGTGAGCGCCCGACGGGCCATCGCGAGCTGACGGGCACGCGGTTCGTGGTTGTCGTAGACGAGGGAGCGGACGTCCTCGAACGCGTCCCCGCCGCGGGCGACGACGGACAGCACCATGGCGTGCGTGATCCGCATCCGGGACACCATCGGCTCGGGCTCGGCGGCGATCAGGCGTTCGAACGACGCCTGACCCCAGGACACGAAGCCCTCGGGTGCCTTCTTCCGCTTGATCTTGTTCTTCTTCTTCGGGTCGTCACCGGCCTTGGCGACCGCGCGGGCGTTCTCGATGTCGTGCTCGGGTGCCTCTGCGACGACGTCGCCCTCGGTGTCGTACCCGGCACGTCCGGCACGACCGGCGATCTGGTGGAACTCGCGGGCGGAGAGCTGGCGCATCTTGGTGCCGTCGAACTTCGTCAGACCGGTGAACAGGACGACGCGGATCGGCACGTTGATGCCGACGCCGAGGGTGTCGGTGCCGCAGATGACGGGCAGCAGGCCACGCTGGGCGAGCTGTTCGACCAGGCGCCGGTACTTCGGCAGCATGCCGGCGTGGTGCACGCCGATGCCCGCCCGGATCAGGCGTGACAGGGTCTGCCCGAACCCGGCGCTGAAGCGGAAGCCGGCGATGGCCTCGGCGATCTGGTCTCGGCGTTCCCGTGAAGCGACCTTCGCCGACATGAGTGCCTGCGCCCGCTCGAGTGCCGCGGCCTGGGCGAAGTGCACGATGTAGACGGGTGCCTTGCCCTCGTCGAGCAGCCGTTCGACGGTCTCCTGCACGGGGGTCATCACGTACTCGTACTCGAGCGGCACGGGGCGCGAGACACCGGTGACCCGTGCGGTCGACCGACCGGTACGCCGGGAGAGGTCGTCCGCGATCGTGGTGACGTCGCCGAGGGTGGCGGACATCAGCAGGAACTGCGCCTTCTCGAGCACGAGCAGCGGCACCTGCCACGCCCACCCCCGGTCGGCGTCGCCGTAGAAGTGGAACTCGTCCATGACCACGACGTCGACGTCTGCGTCGGGACCCTGGCGGAGCGCGAGGTTCGCGAGGATCTCGGCGGTGCAGCAGACGATCGGGGCGTCGGCGTTGACGGCGGAGTCGCCCGTGACCATGCCGACGTTCTGGGCGCCGAACAGGTCGACGAGCTGGAAGAACTTCTCGGACACGAGGGCCTTGATCGGCGCGGTGTAGTAGCTGCGCTTGCCCTCCGCGAGCGCGGCGAAGTGCGCACCGGCGGCGACGAGGGACTTGCCGGTGCCGGTCGGGGTGCTCAGGACGACGTTGGCACCGGAGACGAGTTCGATGAGGGCTTCGTCCTGCGCCGGGTAGAGCGGACGTCCGCCGGAGGCCGCCCACTCGGCGAAGGCGAGGTAGACGGCGTCCGGATCGACGACACCGCCCTCGGCCGCCGGCAGTGCGGCGACGAGCGGAGGGGCGGTGGTGACGTCGGTCATGTGCCCATCCTCCCAGCCCCACGCCTGACACGGCCCGCACCTCCCGCATATCCATGCGCTCGCATAGACTCGCCGTGTGCGTGAACTCGGATTCCTCTCCTTCGTCCCGAACCACGGCGGTGCTCCCGGTGCCGCGAGCGCCCTGGAGGACGGACTGCAGCTCTTCCAGACCGCCGAAGCCCTGGGCTACGGCACCGGCTGGGTCCGCGGCCGGCACTTCGAGCCCTTCCTCACCAGCCCGATGACGTTCTTCGCCGCCGCAGCCCAGCGGACCAGCACGATCGGCTTCGGCACCGCAGTGCTCGGCATGCGCTACGAGGACCCGGTGCGCCTGGCCGAGGACGCCAGCACCGTCGACCTGCTCAGCGGTGGCCGGGTGCAGCTCGGCATCAGCACGGGCATCGCCGGCTACGGCCCGATCCTGGACCCGGTGTTCGGCGGCTCCGAGCGGTCCTTCCGCGACGAAGCCGAGGCACGCGCGGCTCGGCTGCTCGAGGTCCTGCACGGCGACGCCCTCGGCTCGGCCGGCACGGGCTACGAGAGCATCCCCGCCGACGCCGAACTGACCCTGCAACCGCAGAGCCCCGGCCTGCTCGACCGCGTCTGGTGGGGCGGCGGCAGCATGGGCACCGCGGTCCGCACGGCCGAGAAGGGCCTGCTGCTGCACTGCTCGACGCTGAACACCGAGGACACCGGCGCGCCGTTCGCCGAAGCGCAGGCCGACCAGATCGCCGCGTACCGCTCCCGGTTCGCCGAACTGCACCCGCACCGACAGTCGAAGGTCGCCGTCGGCCGGATCATCGTCCCGCTGCTCGATGACCACGACCGCGACGTCCACCGGGAGTTCCTCACCGGGTACGCGTCCGGCATGGACGACGAGGGTCGACCGCTGTCGGGTCCGCCGTTCCGCTTCAGCAGGGTCCTGTCCGGTGAGCCGGCAGCCATCGTCGACGCCCTGCGCGCCGACCCGGCCGTGGCGGCGACCGACGAGCTGGTCGTGACCCTGCCCGCCAACGGTGACAGCGCCTCCCACGAGCGGATCCTGCGCATCGTCGCGGAGGAGATCGCACCGGCGGTCCGCGCCGTCTGACCACCCACGAGCGGCACCGGCACCCTGCGCCCGGCCCCGGCCTTCCGGCACCCGGGGCGCCGTCCGGCCTCAGCGTCCAGCGGGGCCCACGGGCCGGTGAGTTCCGTGGGCTGCACCGCCGGACGACCATCGGCGTTCCTGATCCGAACCCGATGGTGCACTCATCGTTCCACCTGTGCACCTTTTTGTCACACGTGGCGAATCCGCTTTTGTCACACGTGGCGAATCCGCTCCGCACGACCACGGTGCCGCCGGGGGAACGAGGCCGTGTCGCCGCGGGAACGAGGCCGTGCCGCCGCGGGAACGAGGATGCGCCCCCGCAACGAGTGCGGGGGCGCATCAGGACGCATCAGGACCACCGGGGCGTCATCGGCCGGATCAGGAGGCCGCGACACTCGCTCGGCAGTCCTTGATCGATGCGTGCGCCGACGGTAACCAGCCGACTGGCGCACCTCCGATCGTACCGATGCGACCGGGCACGGTGCGGAAAGTGGACGGAATCACAGCCTCCTGACGCGCTCCAGTCCGAGGGTCACGGACGTCGTCGGCCCGCCCCCGGCCCGGCCGGTACCGCCCGTACCTGGCTGCGTCCACCACCGGCAGGGCAGGATGGGCGTGACCCGACCCGGGTCTCGACGACGAGGTGGAGTGACGCGATGACGCGTGTAGTGGTGACCGGTGGCAGCGGCAAGCTCGGACGGGCGGTCGTCCGCGACCTCGACGAGCACGGGTACGACGTCGTGCTCCTCGACCGGGTGGCCTCCCCGGACAAGCCCGAGCGGGTGCAGTTCGTGCGGACGGACCTCACCGACTACGGGCAGGTGCTCAACACGTTCCTCGGCGTCGACGACCGCTACGACTCCGTGGACGCGGTCGTGCACCTCGCCGCCGTCCCCGCGCCGGGCCAGGTGCCCGACGTCGCACTCATCACGAACAACGTGACCGCGTCGATCAACGTGTTCCACGCTGCCCGCGCGGCCCGCATCCGGAACGTCGTGTGGGCCTCCAGTGAGACGCTGCTGGGGATCCCGATGGGCGAGCACCACCCGCCCTACCTGCCCGTCGACGAGGAGTTCGCGGTCCGCCCGCAGTCGTCGTACTCGCTCGGCAAGGCGGTGGAGGAGGAGATGGCGCGCCACTTCACCCGCTGGGACCCGCAGCTGAAGATGATCGGGCTGCGCTTCTCGAACGTGATGGACGAGACCGACTACCCGGCGTTCCCGTGGGACGCCACCCCGGAGGCGAAGACGTTCAACCTGTGGTCCTACATCGACTCGCGCGACGGCGCCCAGGCAGTCCGCAAGGCCGTGGAGAGCGAGTTAACCGGGTTCGAGGCGTTCATCATCGCCAGCCCGGACACCGTGATGGACACCCCGACGCTGGAGCTCGTCGAGCAGTTCCTGCCGGACGTCGAGCGCCGGGCCGAGATCGACGGCGTCAGCTCGCTCCTGTCGTCCGAGAAGGCCCGCGAGCTCCTCGGCTACGCGCCCGAGCACACCTGGCGCACCTGACCCCTCCGCAAAACGCAACGTCGGCGGCGACTCACAGCGGTACTCCGTTGCGTGGGGCCGCCGACGTTGCGTTCCGCGGATCTAGGCGGGGAGGAGCAGGCCGTCGAGGACCAGGTCGCGCAGGCGTGGCAGCAGGTCCGCGGTCAACGCCTGGTCGTCGACACCCGTCAACTGGGCGATCGCGCCGATGATCTGGCCGACCGTCAGCTCACCGTCGGCGGCACCGACGAACGCGGCGAGCGCGGTGTCGGCGTCGACCCGTCGGCCGAACCCACCGCCCTGCACGAGCGTCATCACGGTGGGGTCGTCGTTGCCCGGCCAGTAGTGCCGTTCCTCGGTGACGTCGCCGGCGACGCGGAGGTGCGCGGCGGCGAACGCGTCGTCGTCACGCTCGGCGAGCCAGGAGACGGCGTCCAGGACGCGGGCGATCGTCGCGCCGAGGCCGACGGGGTTGGAGCCGAGCACCTGTGGGAGGCGTTCGAAGCGGTGGAGGTCGGGCGAGCCTCCGGACCGGACGACGACGTAGCCGAAGCCGACCCCGGTGACGTGGCGGTCGCGGAAGTCGTCCAGCCAGGCGTCGACCAGGTCGTCGAAGACGGGCGTGCCGGGCTTCGTGCCGCCGTCGCGGATCCAGGTCTCGGCGTAGGCGGGCGGGTCTTCGCGCTCCCGTTCGACCACCCACACGTCCAGGTCGGTGTCGGCGAACCAGGAGCGGACGCGCTCCAGTCCGTCGTGCCCCCACCGGTGTTCCCAGTTGCCGAGCAGCTGTGCGGTGCCGCCCGGCTCGAGGTGCTCGGCCAGCCCGCGGAGGACGGTCTCGACGAGGGCGTCGCCGACCATGCCGCCGTCCCGGTACTCGTAGGCGGGGACGCCCGCACGGCGGGGCGTGATGACGAACGGCGGGTTCGAGACGATCCGGTCGAACCGCTCCCCCGCGACCGGTTCGAACAGTGAGCCGAGACGGAAGTCGATGCCGTCGACGCCGTTGAGCTGCGCGTTGAACCGGGCGATGTCGATCGCCCGTCGTGAGATGTCGGTGGCGACGACCCGGTCGGCGAAGCGTCGGGCGTGCATCGCCTGGATGCCGCACCCGGTGCCGAGGTCGAGCACCCGCCGCACCGGCACGGGCAGCTGCAGGCCGCTCAACGTGGTGGTGGCCCCGCCGACGCCGAGGACGTGCTCCTCGCTGATGGCGTGTCCGAGGGCGAGTTCACCGAGGTCGGAGACGATCCACCAGCTGCCGGCGCCCAGGTCGTCGACGAACGCGTACGGGCGGAGGTCGACGGCGGCAGCGACGGTGTCCCCGTCGACGCGCAGGACCCCGGCCGCGACCAAGGAGTCCACGCTGGCGGACGGGAACGCGGCCGAGGCATCGGCCCGCGGCACCGGCAGGCCGAGCACGAAGAGCGTGGCGATGGTGGACAGCGGTGTCGTCGGGCGGGCGGCGAGGGCCCGACGGGCGGCGACGCGCACCCCGCGATGCAGGGCGGCGGCCGCCTCGGTCCCCCAGAGTGCGTCGACCCCCTCGACGGAGTAGCCGGCGGTGGTCAGGTCCGCGGCGAGCGCCGAGGTGACGGCGGGCTCGGCGACGACGTCGGGCAGCGTGTCCGCGGCTGTGCGCTCCCCGCTCATGCCAGGGCCTCGGCACGGACCAGGCCGGCGGGCACCTGCCAGTCGAGGACCAGGTCGAGCAGGCCCGGGAACCGCTGCTGGACCTCGTCGGTCCGGACGCGGCTGACCCGGGTCAGTCCCTCGAGGTGCTGCTCGAGCAGACCGGCTTCACGGAGCACCCGGAAGTGGTGCGTCAGCGTGGACTTCGGCCGGTCGATGCCGACCCACCCGCAGGAGCGTTCCTCGCCCGCGCCGTCCACCAGGTAGCGGTGCAGGATCGACAGCCGGATCGGGTCGGACAGGGCGTCCAGGACCGTCGGGAGGTCCATCTCGCCGACCGTGGGCTGCGGCAGCGGGCTGTGCTGCGGGAGCAGTTCGGCTCCGTCGGTGCGCTCGGGCATGCACGGACGGTACCACCCCGGGCCCGCCAGTACGAGTTGCGTCGTACTGGGCGCGTGCGGTACGAATGCACTCGTACAACGAAAGGGACGGCCATGCAGTCACCACGTTCGGTCGCAGGGTTCTGGATCCTCGCGACGATGCTCCTCGTCTCGGTCGCCTCGTCGGCCGTGCCGTCCCCGATCTACCCGGTCTACGCGGCCGAGTGGCACCTCACCCCGCTGATGCTCACGGCCGTGTTCGCGATCTACGTCGCCGGACTGCTGCTCAGCCTGCTCGTCGCCGGACGACTGTCGGACCACGTCGGTCGGAAGCCCGTCCTGATCGTCGGCGGCCTCGGCGTCGCCGTCTCGCTGGGCCTCTTCGCCGTCGCCGACGGGCTCGGCGCGCTCATCGTAGACCGCATCGTGCAGGGCGTCTCCGTGGGGCTGCTCATCGGCGCGCTCGGCGCGGCGCTCATCGACAACTCGCTCGAACGGCACCCCTCGCTCGCCGGCGTCCTCAACGGCGTCATCCCGCCGATCGCCCTCGCCACCGGTGCCCTGTCGAGCGGCGCCCTCGTCGAGTGGGGTCCCGCGCCGGAGCAGCTCGTCTACGTGCTGTTCGGGTCGCTCCTCGTGCTGCTCGTCGTCGCCCTGGCGGTCGTCCCGGAGCAGGTCGTCCGTCGACCCGGGGCCCTGCGGTCGCTCCGTCCCACGGTGTCGGTTCCACGGGCCTCCCGTCGGCTGTTCCGGAGCGTCGCCGGATCGCTCGTGTCCAGCTGGGCGCTCGGCGGACTGTTCCTGTCCCTCGTCCCGTCCGCGCTCGGCGTGGTCTTCGGCATCCACAACCACTTCGCCGCGGGCGCCCTCATCGCCGTCGTCACCGGCGTCGGTGCACTGACGGGACTGGTGATCCAGCGGATGGACACGCGGAAGGCGGTCCTGATCGGCCTCGTCGCCCTCGTGCTGGGACCGGTCGTCACCGTCACGTTCGTGTTCGTGCCGTCGCTGCCCGGCCTCGTCGTGGGCAGTGCGATCGCCGGTGTCGGCTTCGGCGCGGGCTTCCAGGCACCGCTCCGGATGCTGCTCGCCACCGCCGCCCCCACGCACCGCGCGGGCCTGCTGTCCACCATCTACGTCGTGAGCTACCTGGCCTTCGGCGTCCCGAGCGTCGTCGGCGGGTTCCTCGAGCCGTCGCTCGGCCTCGTCCCGGTGCTCGCCGGGTACGGCGCGTTCATCGTCCTGGCAGCGGTCGTCGCCCTCGTGCTGCAGGTCACGTCGAAGGACGCCGCGCAGGCCGAGGAAGCCGCGGCGGAAGCGGTCGAACTGACGGCGACGGGCTCGGTCCGCACGGTCTGACGCGAGCTCCGGTGAGGGTCCTGGTCGCTAGTGCCCGGGACGCGCGGTCCGACCGCGCGGCCGCACCCCGACGTTCCGGTGTGCCTCGGCGTGCGCGGCGTCGACGTCCGCCTTGCCGCGGTCCGCCGCGTCACGCATCCGCTTCGACGGCGCGTGGCGCTTCGCCCAGTCCCAGAACCGGTGCAGCTTCGCACGGAGCCACGTGATGATCCGGTGGAAGAAGTGGAACTCGCTCGCCAGCACGGTCAGGCCGACGAAGACCACGAGCCATCCCGGACCCGGCAGCGGCACCAGGATCAGGCCGATGACGACGATGAGACCACCGACGATCCCGACCAGGACCTTGTAGAAGAGGTGCACGTGCGGGCGGGCGTGGATCCAGGTGCGCATGTCCCGGAACCACTGGAAGCGCTGGCGTCCGCCGTCACCCGGGTCCGTGGACGATGTCGCCGCGGACGCGTCGGGAACGCCACTCCGGGGAGGCTCAGTCGGGTCGCCGTGCATGTCGGAACGCTAGGGCGCGCGCCTGGGAAACCGCGGCGGAACCGGTCGGTGCGCGGTGTGGACGGCGCATCGCGTCACGTGCTCCTGCGAACCCCGCGCCTCCGGTCCGGACGGGAGGCCCGTCACGCGTGCACGACGCACGTCGCCGCCCACGGGACGGCGGCCAGGCGCGCCTCCGGGATCGGCTCCCCGCCCACGGCGCAGCGGCCGTAGGTCCCGGCGTCGAGGCGTCCGAGGGCTGCGTCCACCTGCTCGACGCGCCGGCGGGCGTCGTCCCGCACCGCGCCGAGGGACCCGCGCTCCCAGGCGAGCGTCGAACCCTCCGGGTCGTGTTCGTCGTCCGTGTTCGCGCCGTCCCGGGCGTCACTGACGTCCTGCATGCTCAGCTCGACGTCGACCAGCAGCTTGCTCGCGCGAGCCCGTTCAGCCTGCAGGGCGGTCCGCGGCTCGAAGTCCATGCCGCCGACGGTAGTCCGCGGAATGGACCTCTACCCGGATGCGTTCGCATGCACATGACGAAGATCGGGTTCCTCTCCTTCGGGCACTGGCGTGACGTCGCCGGGTCGAAGGTCCGCAGTGGGCGCGAGTCGCTCGTGCAGGCCATCGACCTCGCCGTGGCGGCCGAGGAGGCGGGCGTCGACGGTGCGTACTTCCGCGTGCACCACTTCGCACCCCAGCAGGCCGCGCCCTTCCCCCTCCTGTCGGCGATCGCCGCCCGGACCAGCCGCATCGAGATCGGCACCGGCGTGATCGACATGCGCTACGAGAACCCGCTGTACATGGCGGAGGAGGCGGCGGCCACCGACCTCATCTCCGGCGGCCGACTGCAGCTCGGCGTGAGCCGGGGGTCACCCGAGACTGCCCTCGCCGGCTACCGCTCGTTCGGCTACGTGCCGGAGGCGGACGACGAGAACGGCGCCGACCTGGCCCGCGACCACACCGCGGTCTTCCGCCGCGCGATCGCCGGCGAGCCGATGGCGAACGCGAACCCGCAGATGACCGGTGCGGTCGGGTCGCTCGCGATCACGCCGTGGTCCGACACCCTGTCCGAGCGCATCTGGTGGGGTGCCGGCACCCGGGCCACCGCCGAGTGGACTGCCGAGCAGGGCATGAACCTGATGTCGTCGACCCTGCTGACCGAGGACACCGGCGTGCCCTTCGACCAGCTGCAGGCGGAGCAGATCGAGCGCTTCCGCAGCACCTGGCGCGAGATGGGCTGGGACCACGAACCCCGGGTGAGCGTCAGCCGCAGCATCATCCCGATCATCGACGACGAGTCGCGCCACTACTTCGGCGTCCGCGCACAGGTGGAGGGGCAGGACCAGGTCGGGCACCTGGACGGGGGCCTCGCCCGGTTCGGCCGTTCGTACATCGGCGAACCCGAACAGCTCGTCGCGGAGCTCGCCGCTGACCAGGCCGTCCGGGCTGCCGACACGGTCCTCGTCACGGTGCCGAACCAGCTCGGGGTGGACTTCAACGCCCGGCTGCTCGCCGCCGTCAAGGACGTCTTCGCCGAGGTGGACGCCGCTCCGGCGGCGGTCTGAGGCGGGGCCGGGCATCCCGGTCCCCCCTTCTGCCGACACCCGGTCTGGGGCAGCGGCGTCGGCACGTGCCAGGTAGCGTCGAGAGGCACTGACGACACCCGCACACACCAGGAGTTCCCCGTGACGCTGCCGGCCGCCGGCTGGTTCCCGGACCCGCAGGACACCGCACGACTGCGGTGGTGGGACGGTCACGCCTGGGGCGAGGCGACCCGGGTGCTGCCCCGCGAGGCACCTGACCCGATCGTGTCCGTCCTCACCGCCATGCCCGCCGGACCGGCCTTCTCCGTCGAGGCGTCGGCCCGCGCCGTCGAGGCCCGCTCGTGGGCGTACGGCAGCACCGACCGATGGTTCTGCGTGTTCGCGGTCCTCGCCGTGGTGGCGGCGATCGTGTCCCTCGTGATGAACCCGTGGGGGCTCTGCAGCCTGCTCGGCATCGCCGCGGGCCTGATCGCGCTGGTGCGTCCGGGCGCGACCGGTCCCTGGCGGGTCGTCGGGCAGAGCATCGGAGCGTCCGCGCTCGTGCTCGCCGTCGCGACCGGTGTCGTCGCTGCGAACGGGCACCTGCACCTGTTCTGAGCCCGGCGCCTGCCTGGCCGTCAGGCGTCGATCAGTCCTCCGACGGCCGCCGACGCTGCTGCTTCGTCGCAGACCGCTGCTGCTTGCCCGCCAGGCGGCGGCGTTGCGAGCCACGCGTCGGGCGGGTCGCGCGCCGTGGCGGGCCGGGCGGGGCGAGCGCGTCCCGCAGGAGTCCACGGAGCGCGTCGAGGGCGGCCTCACGGTTGCGCAACTGCGACCGCCGCTCGGACACCGTCACGGTGATCGTCCCCGCGGCCGTGCGCCGGGCGACCCGCTCGAGGATGCGCGTCCGCTGCTCGTCGCTGAGCACCGGCGACCCGGCGACGTCCCACGTCAGTTGGACGCGACTGTCGGACGTGTTGACGTGCTGGCCACCGGCGCCGGACGACCGCGAGAACCGCCACTGCAGTTCGGACTCGGGGATCGTCAGCCCCGGCCCCACCTCGAGGTCCATGCGCCCAGGGTCCCACGTTCCCAGCAGCGCCGCGATCCCTACCGCCGCGCCCGCGGGTGTGCCGTCTGGTACACGTCGCGCAGCATGTCCGCCGTCACCAGCGTGTAGATCTGCGTGGTCGCGACGCTCGCGTGTCCGAGCAGCTCCTGCACCACCCGGACGTCCGCGCCGCCCTCGAGCAGGTGCGTGGCGAAGGAATGCCGGAAGGTGTGCGGTGAGACGTGCGCCGTCAGCTCGGCCCGGTCCGCAGCCGCCTGGATGACGAGCCAGGCGCTCTGCCGCGACAGTCGAGCGCCCCGCGCGCCGAGGAACAGCGCGGGCGTCCCGGCCCCCCGGGCGGCGAACACCGGCCGCGCCCGCACCAGGTACGCGTCGACCGCTGCCCGGGCGTAGCTGCCGAGCGGCACGATGCGCTGCTTGTTCCCCTTGCCGGTGACCCGCACCACGGAGACGTCGGTGTCCTCGTCCGCGGCTCCGTCCACGTCAGCGAGCGTGGTCACGTCGTCGACCGAGAGGCCCACCGTCTCCGAGATGCGGGCACCGGTCGCGTACAGCAGTTCGAGGAGCGCCCGATCGCGCAGCTGCACGGGATCGTCGCCGACGACCGACCCGATCAGCCGCTCCATGTCGTGCACCGAGATCGCCTTCGGCAGGCGCATCGGGGCCTTCGGCGGGCGGACCGAGGCTCCGGGGTCGAGTGGCAGCCACCCCTCGCCGGCGGCGAACGCCGAGAACGAGCGCACCGAGCTGAGCATCCGCGCGACCGAGCGGGGCGCCAGCGGCCCCTCCGGTCGCGTGGTCAGGTACTGGACGAACCCGGCGAGGTCCGCTCGCGCCAGGCGTCCGACGTCCTCGAGGACCCCTGCCCCGCCGGCGCGGTCGGCCCCGGTGGACTCCACCACGGGTTGCGTGCCGATCCACGCACCGAACGTCGCGAGATCGCGCCGGTACGCCGAGAGGGTGTGCTGCGACAGGCCGCGCTCGATGGCGATGTGCCGCAGGTAGTCCTGCACGGCACGCTCGAACGGCATCACCCGACGAGGCTACTGCGGCGCGGGACGGCCGAGGTCGCTAGCGGCGCTCGGCCGCCTCCACCGCGAGCGTCGCCACGATGAGCGCCGAGTTGTGCAGGCGCCCCTCGAGGATCCCGGCCACGAGTTCGGCACGCGGCACCCAGCGGATCTCGATGTCGGCCTCCTCGGCCTCCCGCTCGAACGCGGACGAGGTCGCCCGCACGCCGGTCGCCCGGAACACCTCGATGAACTCATTGCTCCCACCCGAGGACGTGTTGTACCGCACCAGGTGCTGCCAGTCGTCGGCCTCGACGTCGGCCTCCTCGGCCAGCTCGCGCTTCGCGGCGGTCAGGTGGTCCTCACCCTCGTGGTCGAGCAGTCCGGCCGGCAGCTCCCAGTCGCGCAGCTGCACCGGGTGCCGGTACTGCTGGATGACGAGGACGCGGCCGTCCTCGTCCTCCGCGAACACCGCGACCGCACCGGTGTGGTCGATGTACTCGCGGACCATGTCCTTGCCGTTGTAGTCGACGGTGTCGCGGGTGATGTCCCAGACCGCGCCCTCGAACACCCGCTCGGAGGCGGTCACGTGGAAGGAGGCGGATTCGTCGGCGATCGGTGCGTCAGTCACCTCGCCATCCTGCCCCACCGTGGTCGACGCGCGTCCAGATCGGCGGATGACGGACGGGAGGCTCCCCACCAGCTGGTGGAGAGCCTCCCGTCACACGCGTGGTCGCGACCGCGACCTGTCGGATCAGGCGACCGCTTCGGTCTCCGGGTCGAACAGGCGCGTCGACTCGTTGCGCTCGATCGCCGCACCGACGAGGCCCGCGAAGAGCGGGTGCGCGCGGTTCGGACGCGACCGGAGCTCCGGGTGCGCCTGGGTGCCGATGTAGAACGGGTGCTCCGCACGGTCCAACTCGACGTACTCCACCAGGGTGCCGTCGGGCGAGGTGCCGGAGAACACCATGCCGGCGTCCGCGATCTGCTCGCGGTAGTGGTTGTTGACCTCGTAGCGGTGACGGTGACGCTCGGACGCCTCGTCCGCGCCGTACAGCTCGGCGGCCAGGGAGCCCTCGAGGAACTTCGCCGGGTACATGCCGAGGCGCATCGTGCCGCCGAGGTCACCGTCAGCGATGATGTCGACCTGCTCGGCCATCGTCGCGATGACCGGGGTGGAGGTCTCCGGGTCGAACTCGGTGCTCGACGCGTCGAGCAGGCCGGCCTCGTGGCGGGCGTACTCGATGACCATGCACTGCAGACCGAGGCACAGGCCGAGCGTCGGGATGTTCTGCTCACGCGCGAACTTCAGCGCACCGAGCTTGCCCTCGATGCCACGGATCCCGAACCCGCCCGGGATGCAGATGCCGTCGACATCGCCGAGGTTCTTCGCGGCGCCCTCGGGAGTCAGACATTCGTCCGAGGCGACCCACTTCAGCGTCACCTTGGCGGTGTGGGCGAAGCCACCGGCACGCAGCGCCTCGGTCACCGACAGGTACGCGTCGGGCAGGTCGATGTACTTGCCGACCAGGGCGATCGTGACGGCCTTCTTCGGCTCGTGCACCGCGGTCAGCACACCGTTCCAGCGAGACCAGTCGACGTCGTGCGCCTCGAGGCGGAGGGCCTCGATGATGACCTGGTCGAGACCCTGGTCGTGCAGCATCGTCGGGATGTCGTAGATGGACGGGACGTCGACCGCGTTCACCACGGCGTCCTCGTCCACGTCGCACATCAGTGCGATCTTGCGCTTGTTCGCGTCCGAGACGGGGCGGTCCGAGCGGAGCACGAGGGCGTCCGGCTGGATGCCGATCGAGCGGAGCTGCGCGACCGAGTGCTGCGTCGGCTTCGTCTTCTGCTCACCCGAGGCCGCCATGAACGGCACCAGCGAGACGTGCACGAAGAACACGTTGTTCCGACCGAGCTCGTGCCGCACCTGCCGTGCCGCCTCGATGAAGGGCTGCGACTCGATGTCACCGACCGTGCCACCGACCTCGGTGATGATGACATCGGGCTGGGGGTCGTTCTCGGACTGCTCGCGCATCCGACGCTTGATCTCGTCGGTGATGTGCGGGATGACCTGGACGGTGTCACCGAGGTACTCCCCGCGACGCTCCTTGGCGATGACCGTCGAGTAGACCTGCCCGGTCGTGACGTTCGCCGACTGCGCCAGGTCGATGTCGAGGAAGCGCTCGTAGTGCCCGATGTCCAGGTCCGTCTCGGCGCCGTCGTCGGTCACGAAGACCTCGCCGTGCTGGAACGGGTTCATCGTGCCCGGGTCCACGTTGAGGTACGGGTCGAGCTTCTGCATGACGACCTTGAGGCCGCGCGCCGTGAGCAGGTTGCCGAGGCTGGCCGCCGTCAGGCCCTTGCCGAGAGACGAGACGACCCCGCCGGTCACGAAGATCTGCTTCGTCACCTTCGGGGTCGCGTTCGAAGAATTGGTTCCGCCGCTGAGAGTGTCCGCCACGGGATTCCATCGTACGTCAGAAGTGCCGGGAGGCGCGACCCGCGTTCGCCGGGCGCGTTGCGTCCGCGGTGTGCTCGCCGGGGCGGGGCGTCCTCGTCGGGGCGGGGCGTGCTCGCCGAGGCGGGGCGTGCCTCCCGGCTGTCGTGCCGGAGGGTCATGCGGAGCGGCCGGCGACCTCGAGGAGTTCGCGTGCGTGTTCCATGCCGCTGGCACTGTCGCCGAGTCCGGAGAGCAGCCGTGCCATCTCCTGCAGGCGGTCGTCGCCCTCGAGGCGGCGGACGCTCGACGACGTCACCGCACCGCTGGCGTCCTTCACGACGTTGAGGTGGTTGTTCGCGAACGCCGCCACCTGCGCCAGGTGCGTGACCACGATGACCTGCGTCCGTTCGGCGAGCGCCGCCAGGCGCCGACCGATCTCGATCGCCGCGGCACCACCGACGCCCGCGTCGACCTCGTCGAACACGAAGGTCGGGACGGTGGTGCTGCCGGCCATCACGACCTCGATCGCGAGCATCACGCGTGAGAGCTCGCCGCCGGACGCCCCCTTGCCGATCGGCCGCGGGTCGGTGCCCGAGTGCGGTTGCAGCAGGATCGCGACCTGGTCGCGCCCGTGTCGCCGGAACTCGCCCGCGTCGGTGACCTCGACCACCAGGGTCGCACCGGCCATCGCGAGGCTCTTCAGCTCCGCGGTGACCCGCTTCGCCAGGTCCGTCGCCGCCTTCGTCCGTACCTTCGTGAGCGCAGCGCCGGCCGCCTCGAGCGCTGCCCGGTCGGCCTCGACCGCCTGCTGCAGCTGCACGATGCGGTCGTCGTCGCCGTCGAGCTCGAGGAGTCGGTCGGACGCCCGCTGCCCCGCGGCGATGACGTCCTCGACACTCTCGCCGTACTTCCGGATCAACCCGGCGAGCAGTGCCCGGCGTTCGTTGATGAGCTCGAGGTCGTGGCCGGCCTCGGGCTCGAGGGAGCCGATGTAGCTCGACAGCGACGCGGATGCCTCGCTCGCCTGGATCCCCAGCTCGGTGAGCTGCTCGAGCACGGGCTGCAGTGCCGGGTCGACGCCCGCGACGCGCTCGATCGCGCGTCGGGCGGACTCGACGAGACCGATGACGTCCGGACCGTCGAGGGACTCGCTCGACACCGCCTCGTGCGCCAGGCTTGCGGACAGCCGGAGGTCCTCGAGGTTCCCCAACCGCTCGGCACGGTCGGCGAGCTCGGTGTCCTCGCCCGGCTGCGGGTCCGCCGCCTCGATCTCGGCCGAGGCCTCACGGAGGCGCCCGGCCTCGGCGAGCCGCTCGTCGCGGTCGCGAGTCAGCGTCTCGAGGTCACCGGCGTGCTGCTGCCACGCGTCGTACACGGCGACGTACTTCGCCAGGGCCTTCTCGACCGCCGCGCCGCCGAAGCCGTCGAGGGCCGCCCGCTGCGCCACCGCGGAGGTCAGCCGGATCTGGTCGGACTGTCCGTGCACGGTCACGAGCTGGTCCGCCAGTTCGCCGAGCACCGCGACCGGAGCGCTGCGGCCGCCCACGGTCGCGCGGCTGCGGCCCTCGGCGGAGACCGTGCGGGTCAGGATGAGTTCGCCGTCCTCCACGGTCCCACCGGCGTCCTCGACCCGCTCGGCGACGGCCGCGTGGTCGGGGAGTTGCCAGCGTCCTTCGACGACGGCGTTCGGCGCGCCGCGGCGGACCGAGCCGGCGTCGGCACGGGCACCGAGGAGCAGGCCGAGCGCGGTGACGATCATCGTCTTCCCGGCGCCGGTCTCCCCCGTGACGACGGTGAAGCCGGGGCCGAGCTCGAGGGTGGCGTCGCCGATCACGCCGAGGTCGGAGATGCGGATTTCCTCGATCACTGGATGTGCTCCTGCTGCTGGTTCACGTCGTGGTGCCGGTGCTCGTGCTGGTGCCGTTGCTCATGCTCGTGCCGGTGGTCGTGTTCGTGCCGGTGGTCGTGCTCGTGGGGGTCGGTCGTGTTCGTGGGGGTCGGTCGTGTTCGTGGGCCGTGCGGGACCGGCCGGTGCGGCTGGACGGCCGCCTCACACGTCCTCGTCGTCACGCTGCGGCCCGCGCCACCCGGCGACCGGAAGACGGAACTTCGCCACCAGACGATCGGCGAACGCGGCGTCCTTGATCCGGGCGACACGCACCGGCTCCGGGGACCGGCGCACCTCGACCCGAGCGCCGGGAGGCAGATCGTGCGTCCGCCGCCCGTCGCACCACAGCACACCCACACCGCTCGTCCGGCGCAGCACCTCGACCGCGAGGACCCGATCCGGTCCGACCACGATCGGACGGGAGAACAGGGCGTGTGCGCTCAGCGGCACCATCAGGATCGCGTCGACGTCGGGCCACACCACGGGACCGCCGCCGGAGAAGGAGTACGCGGTCGAACCGGTCGGGGTCGAGAACACCACACCGTCGCACCCGAAGGAGGACAGCGGCCGGCCGTCGACCTCGGTGACGACCTCGAGCATGCGCTCACGGGAGGCCTTCTCGACCGTCGCTTCGTTCAGCGCCCAGCTGGAGTAGACGATCTCGTTGCCGACGACGACGTCGACCTGCAGGGCCACGCGCTCCTCGACCTTGTACTCGCCGGTCAGGGCGCGCTCGACCGTCTCGGCCAGGCCGTCGCGCTCGCTCTCGGCGAGGAAGCCGACGTGACCGAGGTTGACGCCGACGATCGGGGCCTTGGTGCCTCGCGCCAGTTCGGCGGCGCGGAGGATCGTCCCGTCACCGCCGAGGACGATGACGATCTCGATCTCGTCGGGACGGACGTCGACGCCCAGGATGTCGACCTGACCGACCGACGCTTCGGCCCGACGGATGTCGGCGTACTCGTCGAAGGGCATCACCGGGGTCACGCCGGCATCGTGCAGGATGTCGCACACCTCGACCGCGGCGTCGATCGAGTCGCGCCGTCCGGTGTGCGAGACCAGCAGGATGTGTCGTTCGTCGCTCATGGAGCTCCCTCCGCCAGTTCCGTCGCCCGGAGGATCCATTCTGTCGGGTTCTCCCCGGCACCTCGCTGGAGACGCGCGAGGTACTCGTGGTTGCCGTGGGTACCGACGATCGGCGACGGTGCCAACCCCGCCGTTCCGAGGCCCAGGTCCCACGCAGTCCAGAGGACGTTCATGAGCGCGTCCTGGCGCAACGACGCATCCCGGACGATCCCTTCACGGATGCCGGTCCGACCGACCTCGAACTGCGGCTTCACCAGGAGGACGAACTCGTCGGCCTGGACCGCCTCGACCAGTGCGGGCAACACCATGCGGAGGCTGATGAACGACAGGTCCCCCACCACCAGGCTGGTGCGCTCCGCAGCGGGGTCGAGGGCCAGGTAGTCGGCGCTCGTGAGGTTCCGGGCGTTGACCCCCTCGACCACGACGACCCGGTCGTCCAGGGCGATCACCGGCGCCAGCTGACCGTGACCCACGTCCAGGGCGATCACGCGCGCGGCTCCCCGTGCCAGCAGCACCTGTGTGAACCCGCCGGTCGAGGCGCCCACGTCCAACACGGTCCGGCCGTTCGGATCGACGCCGAATGCATCGAGCGCGCCGACGAGCTTCAGCGCGGCGCGGGAGACCCACTCGTCCTCGGCGTCCACCACGATGTCCGCGGAGGCGGTGACCGGGGTCGAGGCCTTCACGACCGGGACCCCGTCGATCGTCACACGACCGGCTTGGATGAGGGCGGCCGCTGCGGTCCGGGAGCGCGCCAGACCCCGCGCCGGGATCGCGGCGTCGAGGCGCATCGTGCCGACCGGCGTCGTCACCGGGTCCACGGCGGCGTCGTGGTCAGACACGAGCATCCCCGCCCTGTTCGAGTCGGGTCCGGAGTTCGTCGTGCAGCGCTGCGAACGCGTCCGCGCGGTCAGCCAGTGGAAGACGCTCCACCTCTACAGCTCGGCGCCCGACGCTCTCGGCTTCCTCGGTCGCCGCTCCGCTGCGAGACCCACCGGGAATCGATCGCGATGGCCCGGGGACAGCCTGAGGGACCGCTGGCACACCGCCCGACGAGGCCGGGAGGGCAGAGCCCGTCGCGTCGTCCGTCCGGGCTGGTTCCACGCCCGACACGCTACTCGCCGCCGTACAGCGCCGGGTCCACGTCGAGGCCGTAGATCGCCAGGCCGGAGTCCCAGATCGCGGTCGCGCCGGCGCGCAACAGGTCCATCTCGTCCGGTCCCACCTGTTCGGCGCGGACGACGTGCCCGCGCATCGAGACGGTCGACTCCCCCACGGTGACCCGACGGGTGCCGTCCGGGTCCTCACTGCGGATGGTCACCGGGTACGGCTCGTGCAGTCCCCGGAGGTCCTTGAGCACGTACGTCGGCCGCGAGCGCTGATCCGCGGCCAGGACCTGCTTGGGCTGGTCGATGCCGGTGAGCACGAGCACGCTCGGGATGCCGGCGTCGTTCGCGCCCTTGATGTCCGTGTCGAGACGGTCACCGATGAACAACGGTCGTCCGCCGCCGAACCGTGCCAGGGCGGCGTCGAAGATCGGTCGCTCGGGCTTCCCCGCCACCACGGGCATGCGACTGACGGCCTGGTGCACGGCCGCGACGAGGGTGCCGTTGCCGGGCGCGATGCCGCGCTCGACCGGGATCGACCAGTCCATGTTGGTCGCGACCCACGGCACGGAGGCATCCGCCAGCGCGAAGGACGCCTCGGCCAGCTGCTGCCACCCGAGGTCCGGCGAGAACCCCTGGATCACCGCTGCGGGGCTGTCGTCCGCACTGTCGGTGACCACGAAGCCCGCCTGCTCGACGATCGTCGTGAGTCCCAGCCCACCGATCACCAACACGGTCGAACCTGCCGGCACCAGCGTGGCGAGCAACCGCGCCCCCGCCTGCGAGGACGTCACGACGTCGTCAGCGGTGACCTGGAGCCCGTACCGCTCGAGGTGCTCGGCGACGTCCACCGGACGGCGCGAGGCGTTGTTGGTGATGTAGCCGACGCGCGCCGACGCCGCCGCCCGGGTGAGGGCCTCCACGGCGTGCGGGATCGCGTTCCGACCCCGGTAGACGACACCGTCGAGGTCCGTCAGGACCACGTCGATGCCGTCGACCGGAGTGCGCGGTGACTCAGCCGGCTGCGGAGCCGTCGATGTCGCGGGGGTTGTCCTCGTCGATCTCTCCGGGCTGGTCGGCGGCGTCGTCGGAGTCGTCGTCGTCGAGGTCGTCGTCGGTGTCGTCGTCGGTGTCGTCGTCGAGGTCGTCGTCCCCGAGGGTGCTGACGTACCCGTTGCCCGGCTCGGCGTCGCCGAGTTCGGCGTCGTCGAGCTCGGCGTCGTCGAGCTCGACGGACTCGTCGTCTCCGGACTCGTCGTCCCCGGATCCGTCGTCCCCGGATTCGTCGAACTCGTCGACTTCGATCGCTTCCTCGACCACATCCACTGTCTCCCAAGCATCGTCTTCAGCGGCTTCCGCGAGGGCTTCGGCCGCGCGGTCGACCCGGGCCCACCACTCGTCGGCCTCGTCCTGGCGACCGAGCTCCTCGAGCGTGGCCGCGTAAGCACTGTAGAGCGCCGGCGACCAGCTGTAGGCGGTCGAGGGGTCGAGCTGTGGAATCTCCAGCTCACCCAGCGCGGCTGTGGGGTTCCCGAGGTCCAGCCGAGCGCCGGACATCGCGATCGCGAGTTCGACCTGCACCGGCGTCTCGAGTGCGGCGCGGTCGACGGAGCGCCCGAGCTCGAGTGCACGCTCGGGGCGCCCGAGGCCACGCTCGCAGTCCACCATCATCGGGAGCTGGTCGTTCCGACCCGAGATGCGTCGGTACGTGCGGAGCTCACGGAGGGCCGTGGCGAAGTCACCCAGGCGGTACGCCGTGATCGCCGCGGTCTCCCGGACGACGGCCACCCGGCCGGCACGCCGGGCTGCGCTCAACGCGTGCTGGTTCGCTTCTTCCGGGTCCGAGTCGACGAGCAGCGCCGCGGTGACGAGGTGTCGCGCGACCCAGTCGGCGTTGTCCTTGCTGAGTGTCTTGAGCTCAGCACGAGCGGCGGGGTGGAGGTCACGCGCATCCACTTCCTCCGGGATCTCCGGGTCGTCGTGGCGCGGGCGGATCGATCGGGTGCCGTAGGGGTCGCGGTCTTCCCAGTCGTCACGGGCTGCCTCGCCGAAGCGCGCTCCGGCCGATCGGTTGCCGTCGCCGAAGCGCTTGCGTTCGGCGCCACCATCGCGGGCCGGACGGTCGTCGTTGCCCCGGAACGGCCGGTCGTTGCCGCCACTGCGGAACGGGCGGTCCCCGTCCCGGCGCGGACGGTCGTCGCTCCCACGGAACGGGCGGTCGTTGCCGCCGCTCCGTACGGGACGATCTCCGTCACGACGGGGACGGTCGTCGCTCCCACGGAACGGACGATCACCATCACGACGCGGACGGTCATCGTTCCCACGGAACGGACGATCGTTGCCGCCACTGCGGAACGGGCGGTCTCCGTCACGGCGCGGACGGTCGTCGCTCCCACGGAACGGACGGTCATTGCCACCGCTGCGCACCGGACGATCACCATCACGACGGGGACGGTCATCGTTCCCACGGAAGGGACGATCACCATCACGACGGGGACGGTCGTCGTTCCCACGGAACGGACGATCACCATCACGACGCGGACGGTCATCGTTCCCACGGAACGGACGATCACCATCACGACGGGGACGGTCATCGTTCCCTCGGAACGGACGATCGTTGCCGCCACTGCGGAACGGGCGATCTCCGTCCCGGCGCGGACGGTCATCGCTCCCACGGAACGGACGGTCATTGCCACCGCTGCGCACCGGTCGATCCCCGTCACGACGGGAACGGTCATCGTTCCCACGGAACGGGCGGTCTCCGTCCCGGCGCGGTCGGTCATCGTTCCCACGGAACGGACGATCACCATCACGACGCGGACGGTCATCGCTCCCACGGAACGGACGATCACCATCACGACGAGGGCGGTCGGATGCGGGCCGGTCCGAGCGCCACGAAGGACGATCGTTCCGAGCGCCACCATCGCGGAAGTCACGGCCGGCCGGCCGGCGGTCGGAGCTCTCATCGCGAGGACGATCACCGCGCGGAGCACCACGTTCCGCGCGATCGCCTTCACGACGCTCGAAGTCGCGAGGACCAGACGACCAACGACCGCTGTCGCCTGCACGTCGCGATCGATCCGGACGGTCTCCGTCTCGGCCGTCTCGTCGCTGTTCGTCGTCGTTCGCCACCGTTGCTCCTCGTCGCGTGCCGATGACTCGTGTCTCGGCGATCGTCCGCTGTGTCGTTGTGTAGATGAAGCACCCCGGGCCGTGTGCTCCACCCAGTCCATCATGGACGGGAAGCAGAGTCGACCTCGAGCGCCCCTGATGCAACAGAAAATGGCCATCGGCCCTCACGAGAGCTGTTGCTCTCGATGGAGGGCCGATGGCCACATCATGAAAAGAAGTCCGGCGGCGTCCTACTCTCCCACAAGGTCCCCCTTGCAGTACCATCGGCGCTGAGAGGCTTAGCTTCCGGGTTCGGAATGTGACCGGGCGTTTCCCTCTCGCTAT
>NZ_QKSG01000011.1:0-132762 GCF_003234035.1 Curtobacterium sp. MCPF17_031
GGTGACAGCGCGCCGAACACACCCCGCGAAGGGGTGGAGAACCAGCGGTGAGCTGCTGGTGAGCGCTGCGGGTGTTTCCCGGCTTGTGACAGTGGTTCGGGGCCGTCCACGGATCGGATTGGAGAGATTTCTGGATTCCCCGGATCGGCGTCCTCGTAGCCTGGGCAGCATGTCGACGCCGCACTCGTCCACCGACCGCATCCGCGCGATCGACGCCTGGTGGCGCGCCGCGAACTACCTCACCGTCGGGCAGATCTACCTGCTCGACGACCCGCTGCTGGAACGGCCGCTCGAGCCGTCCGACATCAAACCGAGGTTGCTCGGTCACTGGGGCACCTCGCCCGCGCTCAATCTCGTGTACGCACACCTCAACGCCGTGATCAGCGAGACCGGCCGCGCCGTCCTGTACATCTGCGGCCCCGGGCACGGTGGTCCCGCGATGAACGCGAACGCCTGGCTCGAGGGCACCTGGAACGAGCTCTACCCGGAGATCACCTCCGACCCCGAGGGTCTGCGGAAGTTCTTCAAGCAGTTCTCGTTCCCGGGTGGCATCCCGTCGCACGCGGCACCGAACACCCCCGGTTCGATCAACGAGGGCGGTGAGCTCGGCTACTCCCTCGCGCACGCGTACGGAGCGGCCCTCGACAACCCGGACCTCGTCGTCGCGTGCGTCGTCGGTGACGGGGAGGCCGAGACCGGTCCGCTGTCGGCGTCGTGGCAGGCACACACGTTCCTCGACCCCGTGTCGGACGGGGCGGTCCTGCCGATCCTCAACCTCAACGGCTACAAGATCGCGAACCCGACGGTCCTCGCGCGCATCCCGGACGAGGACCTCCAGGCCTACTTCCGCGGGCTCGGCTACGAGCCGATCGTCGTCGACTCCGGCCGCGTCGATCACGACCCGTTCGCGGTGCACGCCCTGTTCGACGGCGCCCTCCGCCGGGCCTTCGCCACCATCGACGACATCCAGGCCGCCGCCCGCGCACAGGCCGCCCGTGCCGCCGCCGGCGAGATGGCCGGCGCCGCGGACCTCCGCCCGCGCTGGCCGATGATCGTCCTGCGCACACCGAAGGGCTGGACCGGCCCGAAGGTGGTCGACGGGCAGCAGGTCGAGGGCACCTTCCGCGCCCACCAGGTGCCGCTGCCGAACGTCCGCGAGAACGACGAGCACCGCGAGCAGCTCGAGGAGTGGATGCGCTCTTACCGGCCCGAGGAGCTCTTCGACGCGGACGCCCGGCCGATCGGTCTGCTCGGGACGATCCGGCCGGCCGGTGACACCCGGATGAGCGCGACCCCGCACGCCAACGGTGGCCGGATCCGCACTGCGCTCGACCGGCCGGGGCTCGAGCGCTTCGCCGTTCCCGTCGGAGAGACCGCTTCCGCCACCGGGACGCTCGGGCCGTGGGTCGCCGAACTCATCCAGCGCAACCCGTCGGACTTCCGGCTGTTCGGCCCCGACGAGACGATCTCGAACAAACTCGATGCCGTGTTCGACGTCACCACCCGGGTCTGGCGCGCTCGCCGGGCCGAGGGCGACGAACACATGGCCGCGCGCGGTCGGGTCATCGAGGTGCTCTCGGAACACCTGCTCGAGGGCATGCTCGAGGGATACGTGCTCAGCGGACGCCACGGCGTCTTCAACACCTACGAGGCGTTCGCCCACATCATCGACTCGATGGTCGGCCAGTACGCGAAGTGGCTCGAGGCCGCGACCGACATCGACTGGCGCGCACCCGTCTCGAACCTGACGATCCTGTTGTCCTCCCACGTCTGGCGCCAGGACCACAACGGCTTCTCGCACCAGGACCCCGGGTTCCTCGACGTCGTCGCTTCCAAGCAGCAGGACCTCATCCGGATCAAGCTGCCCGCCGACGCCAACACGCTGCTCGCCGTCGCCGCGCACGCGATGGAGACCACGGACCGCATCGAGGTGATCGTCGCCGGCAAGCACCCCGAACCGGTGTTCCTGTCGCTCGAGGACGCCATCGCGCACGCCGACGCCGGCTTCGGCGTCTGGGACTGGGCCGGGACGGAGCAGACCGTGGGCCGCACCGACGTCGTGCTCGCCAGCGCCGGGGACGTCCCCACCGTCGAGACCCTCGCCGCCGCGGACATCATCCGGAAGCACGCCCCGGACGTCGGTGTCCGTGTGGTCAACGTCGTGGACCTGCTCTCGATCGGCGACCCACGGAAGCACGAGCACCCGGCATCGGACGAGCGGTACGACGAGGTCTTCCTGCCGGGTACGCCGGCGGTCTTCGCCTTCCACGGCTACCCCTCGCTGGTCCACAACCTGACGTACCGGCGGCACGGGCACGACGACCTGCACGTCCACGGCTTCCTCGAGCAGGGCACCACCACGTCCCCGTTCGACATGCTCATCCGCAACGAGATGGACCGCTACGCCCTGGCGCACGACGCCCTCACCCGCGTCGCAGACGGCAGCGGCCGGTTCGCCGACCTGCTCACCGCACTCACCGATGCGCGGGCCGCCGCCCGTGAGTTCGCCTACACGAAGGGCGAGGACCACGAGGCGGTCTCCGGATGGGAGTTCACCGGCTGGCCGCAGGACGAGCCGTCCGACGGCGGCACCGGCGGCGATCCGGGACGTGGTGAGACCGAAGGTGCGGCACCCGGCAACTGAACGGGCAGCTGAACAGACTGTCGGTCCGGAAGGCGAGCCGGTCAGCGGGCGCCCGGCGACGCCGGTCTAGGGTTGGCCGGTGCAGTCGTTCTCCGTCCGGTCGCTCGTCGAACACCCGGCGCTCCGGTTCCTGGTCGTCGGCGGTCTCGGTTTCGTCATCACGATGGGCATCAACTACGGGTTGAAGTTCTTCGTCATGCCGCAGCACCCGGTGACCGCCCTGGCGATCGGCATCACCGTCGCGACCGTCGTCTCCTACTTCCTCAACAAGAAGTGGTCCTTCGGCGACCGCGGTGAACTGCGCACCGGACACGAGCTGCTGCTGTTCCTCGTCGTCAGCCTGATCGGCATCGCGCTGAACTCGGCGCCGCTCTGGATCTCCCGGTACGTCTTCGGACTCGAGGTGCCGAACGTGTCCCTCGCCGGGCAGGAGCTGGCCGACTTCATCAGCGGGCCCGTCATCGGCACGCTCATCGCCATGGGCTTCCGGTACTGGGCGATGAACCGCTTCGTCTTCCCCGCCCGGCCGGCCCCGCTGGACGCGTGACCGACTTCGTCGTCCCGGCCCCGGGGCTCCCGTCCGTCCCCACCGCGACCGGCGGCCGGTTCCCGGTGCGGCGCATCCACTGCGTCGGGCGCAACTACGCGGCCCACGCGCGCGAGATGGGACACGACCCGGACCGCGAGCCGCCCTTCTTCTTCGGCAAGCCCGCGGACGCCGTGACCACCGACGGCGCTGACACCCCGTACCCGACCCTCACCGCACAGCTGGAGTACGAGGTCGAGCTCGTCGTCGCACTCGGAGCCGGTGGCCGGGACGTCGCGGTCTCCGCTGCCCTGGACCTGGTCTGGGGCTACGCGGTGGGCATCGACCTGACGCGGCGTGACCTGCAGGCTGAGGCGAAGCGGCTCGGGCGGCCGTGGGACCTGGCGAAGGGGTTCGACGCCTCCGCACCGATCGGCACGATCGTCCCCGCCGCCGGCGTCGACCCGAGTGCGGGCAGCATCACCCTGCACGTCGACGGGGAGCTGCGGCAGTCCGGTGACCTGGCCGACCAGATCTGGTCCGTCGCCGAGACCATCGCCGTGCTGTCGCGGGCGGTCCGCCTCGAACCCGGCGACCTGCTCTTCACCGGGACCCCGGACGGCGTCGGCCCGGTGTCCCGCGGATCGGTGCTGCGCGGGGCGGTCGCCGGCGTGGGCACGGTCGAGACGCGGATCGTCTGAGCGGGAGACGCGATGCCGTTCCGGTACCCGGAACTGCAATCCAGAACATCAGTGGTACGGTCGGTGCACCGCACTGAGGAGGTGAGCACATTGAGCATCGACACCATCACGGCAGAACTCGCGGACGACCGCTTCGTCTCCACGGTCCTCCAGCCCTGGGCACACGCCTGATCGACGTCCGGCATCGGGGCGAGCGAGAGCAGCCCCGGATGAGGGAACACCGTGCAACAAGCGAGACAACGGCGCGTCCTCGAGCGCGCAAGGGAACTGACCGCGGCCAACAGCCGTGGGGCGTTGGAAGCCGTGAGTCCCGCCCTTCCTCGGCGGCTCGCGTTGGCTTCCGTGACCACCCCGATGAAGCACCGACCGGAACAGGTCCCGAACTACCTGACGGACCTCGGTGTCAGAACGAGCCCTGAACCCGCACAGTTCTTCTCCCTCGCGCAGGTCCAACTCGGCGCAGATCCCATCGTCGAAGACCCGCTCGGAGACGCTGCTCCGTTCGCAGCCCGGTGGGACTCCGGCGAACTCAGCGAGCAAGGTGCCATCGCAGAACTCGACGCAGTCGTCTCGATCGCAGGCTTCTGGTCGACGGCGGCAGAGATGGCCGAGGAACTGCTCAGCAGTCGACGTCGTCCGGCCATGGCCCGGCTGCGCGGCTGGCTGGGGTCGGCACTGGCGAGCCGACGAACCGCCCTCGCTGAAGTGTCGTTCCGGTCCGTCGGGTCAGCGTTCGACACCACACCAGACGTGATCGCAGCAGCGCACATCCGGATCGCTGCGATGCGCATCAAACGCGACCGGGACACCGGAGGTGGGGTGGCGGCACTCGCAGAACTCGACGTCTTGCTCGAGCGATGGGTTGGAGAGAACCTCATGTCCGACGGTGACGGGAACGCGATGCGAGCGACAGCACGCAACCTCCACGCGCTCGCCTGTTCCATGAACGGTGAACTCGAGCGGGCCAGAGGACTCCTGGGGGTCGCCGCCAGGGAAGCCCGCACCGGGGATCTGGTCTCGGTCGAGCCGGACCAGCGTGCCCGCTACGCTGCTCAGATCGACCTCAACGCAGTGCAGGTCGCCGCGATGTCGGACGGATGGTCGGCCGCTCTGGAGGGCGCACTGACCCACGTCCAGAACGTGTCGCAAGCGCATCGAGGATCACTGCCGGAGGCATTGTCGTACGCCGCCTACGTGGCCTACCGAGCGTCCGACTTCCCGCGGGCTGCGTCCTGCGCCGAACGGGCCGTCGTCATGCTCGGGGGCGAAGGGGCTCCACTGCGCCTGTCGAGTGCGAGGAAGATCCTCGCCGCGGCTCTCGACGCTGCTGGTCGAACGGCCGCGGCGCAGCGGGTGATCGAACGGCACGGCGAGGACCCGCTCGGTGCATCTGCACACAGATCGGGCGCTGAACTTGACTGAAGCTCTCGCACTCCAACTGGACTCCGTGACCCGGAGGTTCGGGCACGGCGCCGGCGCGCTCGTCGCCGTCCACGAAGTGGACCTCCCGATCGCGCGAGGTGCGGTCGTGGCGGTACTCGGCCCGAACGGTGCTGGGAAGACGACCACCATCAAGATGGCCTCCACCCTGCTGCAGCCGTCTTCCGGCTCGGTCTCCGTCAACGGTGTCGATGCCGTCCGGACGCCGAAACAGGCGCGGAAGCACCTCGGGCTCGTCCTGGGCGGCGACCGCGGTTTCTACATGCGAGCAAGCGCTCTGGAGAACCTCCGCTTCTTCGCAACCCTCGCCGGGCTCCCCCGGCGGAGTGTCGAAGCGAAGGTCCGGGATGCGCTCGGCCTCGTCGGCCTCGTCGGACGCGAACGTGATCGGGTGGAGACGTACTCGCGCGGGATGAAGCAGCGGCTCCACATCGCACGCGCCGTTCTGAACGACCCGGTCGCCCTGCTCCTCGACGAGCCCTCCATCGGTCTCGACCCGGAAGGCGCGAGAGACCTCCGTGACCTCGTCCGACGCCTTCGCTCGAAGGGGTGCGGGATCCTCCTGACGACCCACCACCTTCAGGAGGCCGATGAGCTGGCCGACGAGCTCGTGGTGATCACGGGCGGGAAGACGGTCGCGCGAGGGTCGGCGCGGGACATCGCCTCCCTCGGCGGTGTCGACAGCGCCATCACCCTGTGGACCGCCGATCTCGGGATCGGCGAGGAACGCATGCTCGCGCATCCGCAGATCGCCGCGGTCGTCCCTCGGGAAGACGGGCGTGGCTACCGCGTCGATCTCATCGGACACGGCCTCGCACCGACTGCCGACTTCTTCCGGTCGCTGGAGATCACACCTGACTGGTCCGTCCAACGGGACGTCACGCTCGAAGAGGCCTACCTGGCGTTCATCACGAAGGTCGGAGCGGCGTGAGGACGCTGGCCCTGCTCACGTGGTTCCACGGGCGGCAGCTGCTCCGCATCCCGTTCTTCGCACACCAGTGCGTCTCGTCCGCCCTCGTGTTCGAAGTGCTGCGGACACTGGGGCTGTCCGGGTTCGGCCGCGCAGTCCCCCACGACCTGTGGTTGGTCGCTGGCATCGCTGGCGTGTGGTCGACGACGACCCTGGCCGTCGGGATCATCGGCTTCCAACGGTTCCAGGGCACGCTCGAGCACATGGCGATCAGCACGCTCCCGCCCGGGATCGTGTTCGGGAGCCTCGCTTCCGCAGCGGCGCTCATCGGTCTGGTGGGATTCCCGTTGACCCTCGCAGCGCAGTTCGTCACCGGCGGTCATCCGACCGTGACGGGCGGAAGCGTCGTCGTGATCGCCGCCTGCGTCATCGCGTGCAGCGCGTCGGCGTCCGTCCTCGCAGCGGTGTTCGTGGTCCTCCGCGGGGCAACGGTCTACGAGTCGTTGATCGTGACACCCGTCTGGTTGGCCTCCGGTGTGGTGATCCCGCTCGGTGCTCTCCCGGACTGGATCGTTCCGGTCGCCTACCTCTTCCCGATCACCTCCGCCGTGTCCGCCGCCGATCAGCCCGACCTGATGACCACCGTCGCGTTCTCCTTCCTCACGGCCGCGACTTCTGCCGTGTGGTTCGTCGCGGCCGGGATCGCCATGCGCGCGGCCGTCCGGAGGGCGACCATCTCCGGGACCCTGGGTCTGAGCTGATGCGAGGGTTCGTGAACGCCATGGTGATCGCAGTGCGGGCCCGGCCGGAGTTCCTGAACGGTCCGACGGTCTTCGTTGTCCTCATCGGGTCCCCGACGCTGCTCGCTGCGCTCTACCTCGCGGTCGCGTCCGCGAGCGGCACATCGAGCATCGAGCCGCCGGACGCGGTCGCTGCGGGCCTGGCGGTGGCTGGCGTCATGTCGACGATGTCGTCGTCCTCGCTGCTGAGCGCGGATCAAGTGCACGCGACCCTCCCCTTCATCGTGATCGCGCCAGCGAACCGCGCGCTGGTGTGGACTGCCCGCGTGTTCGTCGTGACCAGCATCGGGGTGGTCCAGGGAATCGTGAGCGTGGTCGCGAGCTTCGCCGTCACGAGGAACGCCCCCTCGATCGCCCAGGCCCTCCCGGTCTTCGGGCTCATCGTCCTCGCCGCCGTCGTCTCGGTCGGCCTCGGCCTGTCGATCGCCGCGCTGGGGCTCGTGCTCCGCGACAGCATGCTGGTCCCGAACATCGCTGAGCAGGGGCTGACCGTGCTGTGCGGCGCGGTCGCGCCGGTGGCGACGCTCTGGTCGCCCCTGCAGTCGATCGCCCAGGTCCTGCCCGTCGCACACGTGGTGGCAGCAGGGAGGGCAACGGCGACGGGCGGTCCACCGCTCCTGATGGAGTCCTCCCTCTCGGTCATCGCCGGGATCGCGTGGGGCGTGGTCGGGGTCGCGATCTGGCTGGTCCTCGAACGTCATGCACGCCGAACGGGTGCGATCGAGTCCATGTCCATCGGATGACGGGTGGCTCGTCGACCCGGCGGGCTGGGAGCGTTCGGAGACACCGGGCGTAGAACCGTGCCTGACGCTGCGTCGGAGCCCGGGGGACGGGTCGAGGCAGCGATCCGCAGACAGGGTGTGCAGCAGCTGCAACGACGCAGTGGAGCACGTCCGGATCATGGAGGTGATCCGGTGGAGGAACACGACCTGCTCGCCACGTCCTGGACGTGGGCTGGCCGCGAATCCGTCGACGAGCGTGTCAGCGCCGTCGGCCGAGCCGGGTTCTCCGGGCTCGCACTCGCACTCGACGACCTGCACGAGGTCCGTGCCACCACCGGGTTCGCCGCACTCCGGCGGATGCTCGACGACGCCGGCGTGGTCTGGGTCCAGGTCGGCACGCTCGGGGACTGGTGGCGCCGCGGTTCCGAGCACGACGCCGACCGCGGGGTGCTCCTCGAGGCTGCTGCGACCCTCCGCGCCTGGCAGGTCGTGGTCCGCGCCGACCACGCCGTGCCGGCCGTGCCGCTCCCCCGCATGGCCGAGGCATGGGACCGGCTCGCCGTCCAGAGTGAGGGCGTCGGGGCACGACTGGTCCTGGAACCGGAGCCGTGGTCGAACCTGGCCACTGCGGAGCGGGCCTCCCGCTTCGTCGCCGCCGGGCATCCGAACGGCGGACTGCTCCTCGACGCGATGCACGCGCTCCGCGGCGGCTCGACCCTGGCGTCGATCGGTCAGGGGGTCGTCCCGTCCACGCTCGCCGCCGTCGAACTCAGCGACGGACTCCTGCACATCCCGAACGGCATGACGCTGGCCGACGAGTCCCGGAACGGTCGCTACCTGCCCGGCACCGGGGCATGGGACCTGCCCGGGTTCGTCCGCACCGCCCGCGGCCTGGGCTTCGACGAGCCGTGGGGTGTGGAGGTCCGCACGCCCGCGCTCCGGGCGATGCCGCTCGCGGAGGCGCTCCGGGTGGCTGCTGCCGCGACCCGCGCCGTGCTCGACGCTGCCGATGCGCACGGTGGCACACCCGCACCGGCGATGCCGACCTCGCTCGCGCCGACCTCGGCGGTGGACTACGACGCACCGGGGAGTCGTGGTGTCCCGGGTTTCCCCGGCGTCGAGTTGCCCCGTCGAGCCGATCCAGCGACCTCCGCGTAGCGTGGCGGCCATGACTGATCAGGGACACCCCGGCAACGACGACGCGCTGCAGGCTTCGCAGGAGGCCATCGACGAGGCGAAGGCGGCTGCGGTCGACGCCGGCCATGCGGATGAGCGGGCTGCAGCCGAGGAGGACCTGCCGCTGGAGTCCGGCGGGGCACCCGCGGACGGCCCCGCCCCCGCAGCCTGACCTCTGGTCAACCGGTCAGGCTCGGCCGGAGCGTCAGTCGTCGACCTGGTCGCCGAGGAAGTCGGCGTAGGTGGCTTCGTGTTCGGTGCCGCCCGCGTCCACCATCCGGCGTTCGCCCGTGCAGCCGGCGGGCCCTGATGCCGACGTGCCGTCCTGGTCGTCCCGCTGGTCTGCGTCCGTGTCTCCGCGCTGCCCCTGGGTGAACGGCGGGAGGTACTTGCTCGCGTCCATGTCGCGTCCTTCCGTCCCGAGGACCGTAACAGCCACCCTCGGCCTGGCGTCGGTCCTCGGCGTGATCGTCCCCCGCGTGCGACGACAACGGGGGACGGAAGTTCGCCTGCGGCGGACCTCATGCCTGTGCATGCGGATTCCGGAGTCCGCATGGCGCGTGATGCAGTCCCGTCACTCCCGCACGACGTCGCCCGGCTCCTTGTCGCTCCGCCAGCCACGCCACGACGGCTGCCGGAGTCGTCCGTCGCCCGTCCACTCCGCGAACTCGACTTCTCCCACGCGCTCGGGCCGGACCCAGTGCGCGTCCCTGGCGTCCGGTCGCGGGACGTCGACGAACGGTGGAGCGTCCTGCTCGAGGTCGGCGAGCACCGCCCCGATCTCGTCGAGGTCACGGTCGCGGAACCCGGTCCCGACCTTGCCCACGTAGACCAGACCGTCGTCGCCCGGGATCCCGAGCAGCAGGGACCCGATGCCCCCTTCGCGGCGACCGGCCCCGGGCTTCCACCCACCGACGACGACCTCTTGCGTCGCGTGGTGCTTCAGCTTCACCCAGGACTCGGAGCGGCGACCCTCGACGTACCGCGATGACCGTTTCTTCGCCACGACACCCTCGAGCCCTCGCTTCCGGGACTCGGTCATCGCCGCGGCGAGGTCGCCGTCGAACTCGGACGGGACGTCGATGGCGCCGCCGGGTTCGACGACCGTGCGCAGGGCTTCGCGCCGCGCGGTGTACCCGAGCCGGGTGAGTTCGTGCCCGTCGGCTTCGAGCACGTCGAACAGCAGCAGGTGCACCGGGGTCGCCGCCCGGGCAGCGCTGACCTCTCGCGGTCTCGTCAGTCCCATGCGGTTCTGCAACAGCTGGAACGACGGGCGCCCGTGCTCGTCGAGCGCCACGATCTCCCCGTCGAAGACCCCGTCCACGCCGGCGTGCTGGGCGAGTTCCTGCAGCTCCGGGTACTGGTCGGTCAGGTCGTTCCCGTTCCGGCTGCGGAGCCGCACCGTGCCGTCGCGCACCGTGGCCAGGGCGCGGACGCCGTCCCACTTCATCTCGAACGCCCACTGCTCGGGGTCCAGAGCGGGCTCGCCCTTCTGCAACGACGCCTGCATGGTACGGCGTTGATCCGGCACCGTGTCCGACTCGGCAGCCCGTTCGATCCGCGATCCGGCAGCCGGTCGTCCGGAGTCGGAGCTGGCACCGGTACTGGCGGGCTGGTCGCCGTCGGCGGTCGGCTGGTCCTTCGTCCGGTGGATGAGCCAGCTCTTCTCGTCCCCGGACCGACCGCGCCCACGACCACGGGTGTGCAGGAGCGCGAGTCGGCGGACGCCGTTGGTCCGGCCGTGCAGGGTGACGATCACCTCTTCGTCTTCGCGCCACTTCTCGAGCTCGTAGGTGCCGTCGTCCCAGATCGTCACCGTGCCACCGCCGTACTCGCCCGCCGGGATGATCCCCTCGAAGCCGCCGTACTCCAGCGGGTGGTCCTCGGTGTGGACGGCGAGGTGGTTGGCACCGGGGTCGGTCGGTTCGCCCTTCGGCAGCGCCCAGCTCACCAGGACACCGTCGTGCTCCAGGCGGAAGTCGTAGTGGTTGCGGGTGGCGTGGTGCTCCTGGATGACGAAGGTGGGGGTGCCGTCGGTCCGGACGGTCGGGGACGCCTGCGGAACGGGCTCCGGGGTCTTCGCCGCGTCGCGCTTGGCGCGGTAGGTCGTCAGGCGGTCCTGCGGATCCACGCGGTCCTGGGGATCCTGACGTTCCTGCATCGCCTGGCGTTCGCGGCGCTCGCGCTCGTTCACCTCCTCGGTCCGGGTGCCGTCCCAGTGCCCGGAGTCCGCACGCCCGACCCCGAGCGCAGCGGCGGCGACCGGGTGCAGCAGGTCGCCGAGGTCCGGCATCCGCTCGAGGACCTGGTCGAGGGTCAGGTGCGCCAGCCCGGGTTCGGTCAGCTCCTTCCACGTCCGGGGTGCCGCGACCGTCGGGTGCGAGCGGCCGCGCAGCGAGTACGGCGCGATCGTGGTCTTGTTGCCGTTGTTCTGCGACCAGTCGACGAACACCTTGCCGGCACGCTCAGCCCGGCTCATGGACGACAGCACCAGGTCGGGCATGTCCTGCTCCAGCGCCTTCGCCAGCTCGTGGGCGACATCGGACACCTGCTGGGCGCTCGCCGTGCCGTCGAGGGCCGCGTACAGGTGGATGCCCTTCGACCCGGAGGTCACCGGGTACGGCTCGAGACCCATGCCCTGCAGCACGGCCCGGGCCGCCACCGCCACCTCGACGCACTCGGCCAGGCCGACGCCGTCCCCCGGGTCCAGGTCGAGCACGAGCCGGTCGGGGTTCTGGTGCCCTCCGCGCGGGCCGAACCGCCACTGCGGCACGTGCAGCTCCAGCGAGGCCTGCTGCGCCATCCACACCAGCGTCGGCAGGTCGTCGACGACGGGGTACTCGACGTCGTGGTGCTCGTGGTGGATGGTGTGGTGCCGGATCCAGTCGGGTGCCGAGTCGGGCAGGTTCTTCTCGAAGAACACCTTGCCGTCGACGCCGTTCGCCCAGCGCTTCCGGGTCATCGGGCGGCCGGTGACATGCGGGATCATCCACGGGGCGATCCGCTCGTAGTAGGCGACCACCTGCCCCTTCGTCGTGCCGGTCTCCGGGTACAGCACCTTGTCGAGGTTCGTCAGCGCGAGCCGCCGGTCCCCCACCTGCACCGTCGTCTTCTTGGCGACCGGACTCACAGCGCGACCCCCGTGGCACCGCCGACCGTCAGCGTGGTGCCCGACGTGTAGGACGACTCGGGACCGGCCAGGTAGACGTAGGCGCTGCCGAGCTCGACGGGCTGCGCCGGACGGCCGAACGGGGTGTCCTGCCCGTAGGCCGCGATCTCGTCACCGGGGTAGCTGATCGGCTGCAGCGGGGTCCACACCGGGCCGGGGACCACGGTGTTGGCCCGGATGCCCTTCGCCGCGAGCTGCCGCGCGAGCCCGTTCGTGTACGTGATGATGGCGGCCTTCGTGGCGGCGTAGTCGATCATCCGGTCCTGCGGCTCGTACGCCGACACCGAACTCGTCGTGACGATCGCGCTGCCCGGGGCCAGGTGCGGCACCACGGCGCGGGTCAGCCAGAACAACGAGTAGAGGTTGACCTTCATGGTGCGGTCGAAGTCCTCGGTGCTCTGTTCGGTGATGTCCGCGTGCACCTTCTGGTGTCCGGCGACCAGGACCAGCGCGTCGAGTCCCCCGAGCAGGTCGACGGCGGTACGGACGAGTTCGGTGCAGAACGCCTCGTCCGTCAGGTCGCCGGGCAGCATCACCGCCGTACGCCCGAGGTCGGCGACGAGGTCGCGGACCTCGGTGAGGTCGTCGATCTCCTCCGGCAGGGCGTTCAGGGCGACGTCGGCCCCTTCCTTCGCCATCGCGATCGCGGCGGCTCGGCCGATGCCCGAGTCGGCGCCGGTGACGAGGACGCGGTACCCACGCATGCGTCCGGTGCCCTGGTAGCTCGTCTCACCGTGGTCGGCGGGCGGGTCGAGTTCCGCCGCTCGCCCGGACCCCTGCTGCGTCTGCGCGGGGAACGGCGGCCGTGCGTACTGGTCTCGTGGGTCCTGCTTGTCGAGCTGGCTCATGGGCCCATCGTGCTCGCGGAACCGGACCGGCGACACAGGAGTGGCGACGTCCGTGGAGAACGCGGGACGTGCCTCCCGGCCGTGGAGGGGGAGACGTGCGCCGGGGCCGAGCGTCAGTCGGTCGAGACGACCCGGTGCCGAGTGCTGAGGAGCCGCCGTGCCGCGCCACGCCGGCGGTAGGACCCCACCAGGCCGACCGTCGCGACGACCGCCCACACGAGGACCAACGCCCAGTCCGCGCCGTCGCCGTCCAGCGCGGAGCCGGCCCAGAGGAGGGTGACCACCGCGGCACCCCACGCGCTGACCAGGCGCCCCGTGGTCTCGTCCTCGAGCTGACGGACCCGCGGTCGCCACACCGCGTCCGGGACCTCCTCCGGCACCCGGCCGGACCGCAACCAGGAGCCGGTCTCGACGACGGCGGAGCGCCCGCCACGGGACCACCACCGGCGCAGCTGCGCCACCGGCAACACCACGGCGAGCGCCACTCCGATGACCACGACGGTGACCCAGGGGAAGGGACCGTCGATGAGCACCCCGACCACGACCGCGATCCCCGCTCCGAGGAGCACCATCAGTCCGAGCTGCACCCACCCGCCGAGGTCCAGCCGATCGTCCACTCCCGCTGCCGCTTCCCCCGTCATGGGCGGCGACGATACGCCGGTCCCGACCCCACCGCACCTGGCGATCCGCTCGGAACCGGGAGCGGTGACCCGTCCGCACGAGCATCATGAGCGCATGAGGTCGATCTGGAAGGGCTCCATCGCGTTCGGGCTCGTCAACGTGCCCATCAAGGTCTACGCGGCGACCGAGACGCACGACGTCTCCCTGCACCAGATCCACGACGAGGACAAGGCACGCATCCGGTACAAGCGGGTGTGCGAGCTCGGGCACGAGGTCGAGTACGGCGACATCCAACGTGCCTACGACGACGGTGAGAAGACGGTGGTCCTCACCCCCGACGACTTCAAGCAGCTGCCGCAGGAGCAGTCGCACGAGGTCGAGGTCCTGGAGTTCGTGCCCGTCGACCAGGTCGACCCGATGATGTTCGAGAAGACGTACTACCTGGAGCCGGACTCCCGCTCCCCGAAGGCGTACGTCCTGCTCCGGAAGACGCTCGAGCAGACCGACCGCCTGGCGATCGTGCAGTTCACGCTCCGGCAGAAGACGCGGCTCGGGGTGCTCCGCGTGCACGACGACGTCCTGCTGCTGCAGGGGCTCCTGTGGGGCGACGAGGTCCGTGCTGCCGACTTCAAGGCCCTCGACACGTCGGTCAAGGTCAGCGCGAACGAGCTGAAGATGTCGTCGTCGCTCGTCGAGAGCATGTCGACCGACTTCGACCCGGACCGCTACACGGACGAGTACCAGGAGGAGCTGCAGCAGCTCATCGACGCGAAGCTCGAGGCGGGCGACGATGTCGACACCGCGGAGACGTTCGGCAAGGACGAGTCGGACGACGACGACACCGGTGGGGACGTCATCGACCTGATGGCCGCACTGCGCGCGTCCGTCGACAAGAACCGCGGGGGCGGAGCCCGGTCGGGAGGCTCGGGGTCGCGTTCCACGTCCGGCTCGCGATCGCGCACGGCCGGTTCCGACGACGACGCGGACGACTCGTCCGACCGGAAGCCGGCGGCGAAGCGGGCCTCGGCCGCGAAGGCCCCGGCGAAGGCGGCCCCGGCGAAGGCTCCGGCGAAGCGGTCGACCGCGAAGAAGGCCCCCGCGGAGGACGAGCCGGCTGCAGAGAAGTCGGCCGCGAAGCGGGCGCCGGCGAAGAAGAAGGCGAGTTGAGGGCCTCCCGGCCGGAGACGCTGACGGCTGCTCAGCTGCCCTGACCCGACCCACCCGTCCGCCGTCGCAGGACGAACGGCAGCGTCGTCCACAGTGCAGCCGTCCCGATGAAGACCGCGGCACCGCCGACCAGTCCGCCGCGGTCGCCGAGCACCACGTCGAAGACGAACAGCACCGTCCCGGCGAACAGCAGCGCACTGGCGAACAGGGCGACGAGCAGGATCGCGCTGCCGGCCCGGACCAGCTCGTGCTTCTGTCGCTGCCGGAACACCAGGCGGTGGGTCGCGACCGCGGACAGCGCGACCACGGTGACGACGACGGCCAGGACCACCAGCACGAGGTAGGTCGTCTCCTGCAGCTCGGTCAGGGAACGGAAGCGCTGCTGGAACGGCAGGGTCAGGAGGAACCCACCGAGGATCTGCGTGCCGGTCTGGACGATGCGGAGCTCCTGCTGGATGTCGGCCCAGTTCCGGTCCCAGCGCTCCGCCGAGGTCTCGTTGCGCCCGCGCTCCGTGCCGCGGGGCTCGCTGTCGGTCGTGCTCATGCGCCGAATGTACGCAGTGTCGTCGTCACCGCCCGCAGCCGGGCCGTCATGCGCGTGTTGACACGAGCAGCGGGACACTGGACGGATGATTCCACAAGAGCCTGGCAGCCTGTTCCCATCGGCACGGCCTGCCCGCCGCTGGCGCGTCGGTCAGGAGCCGGCGACGGGGGCCCAGTCTCCACCCGAGATCACCGGCCCACCCGTCACCGTGTCCATCACCCGCCTCGTCGAACCGGAGCGCATCCCCGAGGTCACGCTGTGGGTGCAGTCGGGCGTGAACCTCGCCAACCGGTACCCGGGCTTCCTCGGCTCCGGGTGGGTCCGGTCCACGGCGCGGTCCCGCGAGTGGCACATGCTCTACCGGTTCGCGGACCACGACTCCCTGTCCACGTGGGAGGTCTCGGACGACCGCCTGCGCTGGCTGGACCTCGGTCGGGACCTGGTCGTGGAGTCCCGTGTCGAGAAGCGCACCGGCATCGAGGGGTGGTTCGACGTGCCGCAGGACGCCCCGGCGTCGAGCGCGCCGCCGCGGTGGAAGCAGGCCGTCAGCATCTGGCTCGGGTTCTTCCCGGTCAACCTGGTGTTCACGGTCCTGGTCGGGTGGCTGCTGCCGTCGTTCGCGGGCCTGGCCGCGCTCCCCCGGGTGCTCGTCACGACGCTGGTGCTCACACCGATCATGACGTTCTGGGTGCTGCCCTTCGTGACGAAGCTCATCCGCCCCTGGCTGCTGGCGCCGCCCCGCCGTCCCTGATCGCGAAACGCAACGTCGACGGCTGCCCGCAACGCAGTACCCTCGCGCGCCCTCGCCGACGTTGCGTTTCGCGGGGGTGGCGTCTTGCGGGGGCACAGGGCCAGCGGGCCGCGCCGGAAGCGGCAGCGCGGGTGGCGAGCGGGGCGGAGGTGGCGTCGTGGGTCTGCCGGAGTGCGGCCCAGCCCGCGGTCACGTCGATCGACTCCGGGTCTTCGATCGGTGCGGCGAGCACGTGCTGCGCCCAGGGCACGGCGTCTCCGGGCAGCCGCAGCTCCGGCGGGAACGCGCCGGTGTCCGCGGTGGAGGTCCGGGTGGGCGCGGCGGCATTGCTCGCCCGGTCCGAGGACCGCAGCGACATGAAGGCGACGTGGCGCGGCGGGGTGCCCGCGCTGATCGTGGTCGCCGCCGCCCAGCAACCGTGGTGCACCGTTCTGGGACGGTGGTCGATGTGGCACGAGGACTTGCTCAGGCGCACAGGTACTGTCTGCTCTTGTCGGACAGCAGCGGCACGCGGCTCGCGCAACGACCACTTCCTCAGGATCCTGCCGTCGGGCGGTTCCGTCGCCGCCGCGAGCCACGGCCACGGCCACGGCCACGGCCAGCCGAGGTGATGATCGCGGTGATGCAGATCACCACCCCTGCCATCAACCAGTCGCGGACTGTGCCCAGACCACCGGTGGCCGCGACGATGATCACGGCCGTCAGGACCGCAACCGGGAAGCAGGCGGCAACGACATTCGGCAGGAACCGGCCGGCGGACCAGGCTGCTCCGAAGAACGCGGCGACACACAGTGCGATGAGGAGGTCGGTCATCGAGGATTCCTTTCCAGAGTGAGCGGCGTCGACGAGTCCAACTCCCGACGCAGCAGAGCTGCGAGACGAGCGGATGCGGGCCACACGGTGAGTCGAACGGTGTGCCGCCCGCGGAGTGTCACGGTCTGCGTGCCGCGCTGCCTGGAGAACCCGACCCACCGGGACACGTCGACCGAGTCCGCCCTGACCACCCACACGGATCGGAACAGCGTCCCCCGCTGTGCGATGACCCACCGGCCGCCGGACGCACTGGTTGCGACCCGGATGTGACCGATGTGGCTGTCTGCCGCTCGGAGCAGGAGGAACGCCGCGGCCACAGCAACCAGCGCGAGCGGAGCCAGGGTCACAGACACGACGGTGGCGAGGAGCAAACTCCCCGCGACGGCGACCAGCACGACGGGCAGGGCTCGAGTTCGACGAGACCCGTCGACCAGATCAGCGGACGGCAGACCGGTGAGGAAGCGGAGCATCTCGACGGCTTGCGGCATGCGGGTCAATGGCAGCAAGAGGTTCCGGGTCACGAGCCCGCTGCCTCCTCGAACGACGGCACGGAGGACGACGCGGTTCCCGAGAAGCATCAACACGGGTCTTCGGAACTCGTACGCTGCAACGTCCTCCGACACGACGACACGCTGCTCCCTCTGCGCCAGCCCCGCGGCGAAGACCAACTCACCGCTCGGACTGCACGTCACTGAGAAGCCTCGGTACCGGACCCACGCGACGGTGGACCCGTAGACCAGGCTCCCGACGGCAACGATCCCGACGGCAAGGCCGGACACCACAGGATCGAGCCGAGCGATCTCACGCACGGATGGCAACACCGTTCTGGAGAGACCGAACCAGGGCAGGATCTCGGATGCGGCGGAGTAGACGCTCGGCAGGAAGAAGACGAATGCGCCGGTGCAGACCCCGATGAGCACGAAATCGGACGGTCGGAGAGGTGGAGTCACGACCCGTCCTGGCTCGGACTCCAAGATCGGCGCGACGTCGAGTACCTGTCCGGGGTCGAGCAGACCTGGGGTGGCCCGCTCCGCCCGGCTCTGACCGTGGAGCCGCACGAGGCGCGCAGCCTCGCCGGTCAGGAGGTCCTGGATCGTGACGGACGCCATCTCCGATGCCCGCAGTGTGATCCGGAGATCCGCGACACCGAAGGTGCGCTGCACCAGTGTCTGACCGACGGTCACGCTGACGACGGACCGCCACGGGAGGCGCTTCTCCTCGCGGCCGACGAGTCCTCGGAGGACCGTGATGCCGCGCCTGTTCGCCGCGTACCGCACGGTGCACCAGCCGGAGAAGACCTGCACCAGCCGCGTGTAGCCGTAGTAGACCAAGACGACCAAGAGCACCGTGTCCCAGGCAGATGGGAGCGCCGCCGTCAGCGTCACGCCGAACCCGACCACCAGCCAAGCGGATCGCATCACGACCGCGGCCCGGACGAGCAGGGAACGCGGGTGGGGACGACGAAGTGGAACACGATCAGACATCGTCAGCCCCGAGTTGCATCAGGCGCTCGACGTCCATGTCCGACATGGGCAGGAGCGAGACTTCCCGCGCTGGGGTGAACAGCACGCACTTGGCGACGCAGAGGTGCTGCAGGAGCGGACCCGCTTGACGGCGGACCAGCGTGATCTTCGATCCGGGGATGTGATCCACTGAGCGGAACACTGCTCCCCGGTACACGAGCACGCCCCCCGGAACGATCTCGACACGGAAGTTACGGACTGCGACCGGGATGACGAGCACAGACTCGATGACCGCACTGAGCAGAGCAAGTGCAGCCACCACCCAGCAACACGTTCGCCACGCCCCGGATGCCCAGACCGTGCAGAGGATCGCTCCTCCGGCGACGATGATGCCTCCCGCCCAGGCTTCGATCCGACCGACCATCCTGGCTGCGATCTCCGCCGCTCGCAGCGACTCACGGGCCTCGAAACCTCCGCGCCGTTCACCGCCGGCGGTTCGATGTCGCGTCACGGTACTGCTCTTCGAGGGTCTGGGCTTCGGAGACGAGGTGCGACAGCACCGCCCCGGAGGACAACGCCGTCCGGAACACCCGCGCTGGCTCCATCCCTCGCACCAGGATCGAACTGTCGGCGGTGACGACCACGTCGGCTCCGGCTGCCGTCAAGGCGCGGACGAGTTCCCCAGCCCGCGACTCCGCGCGGAGCCGGACCGAGTTCCGCGCCGGACTCCGGCCGTCGAGTGGGGACAGAGAACCGTTCGTCAGGAGCACCACGCGGGTGGCGATCCGCTCCATCTCAGCCATGAGATGCGAGGAGAGCAGCACGGCTCGTCCGGAACTGGCGAAGCCCCGGAGGAGTTCGCGCATCCAGAGCACCCCGTCGGGATCGAGACCGTTGAGCGGCTCGTCCAGCACCAGGACGTCCGGCTCATCGACCAGCGCCAGGGCGAGCGCGAGCCGCTGACGCATCCCGAGCGAGAGGTGCTTCACGCATCGGCGCTCCGCATCGCTGAGCCCGACGGTTGCCAGCGCCGCCTGCACAGAACCGCGGCGTACTCGACCGCGGGAGTACAGGTGTGCGATCACCAGGTGTTGACGACACGTGAGCCTGTCGTCAAGCCACGCCGGGTCGAGGAGCGCGCCGATCCGCAGAGGACCGTCCGTGGCATCTCCGAATTCGACGACGCCAGCTTGCGCCGTGTCGATACCAGCGACGATCCGGAGGAGGGTGCTCTTCCCGGAGCCATTCGCGCCGAGCAGTCCAAGTACCTCGCCAGGGCGGACTTCGAGGTCGAGGTCCGTGAGCACCTGGTGCCCCCCGAACCCTTGACGGACGCCGATGAGTCGGACGATGGGGTTCATCGGATGCCCCACCGTCGGATACTGACCAGACCGGCGATGAGGAGAGCGGTGTCCAGTCCCACGAATCGGAGGACGGCGGTCCCTTGCGTCGAGGGCTCCAACAGCGCAGCAGTGAGCGTCACCGGCGCGAACTGCAGGACCGAGACGCTGATACTCGGTGCCCATATCCCAGCGATCGCCACGAGGAGCGGCAGCGCCCAGACGACGGCCAAGTAGACGAACACTGCGGGGACGGGCGATCGCATGAGCATGCCGATCCCGGCGCCGAGCAAGACGAACAGGAGATGCAGGGCCGGGAGCGCCAGCCACGCAAGCGGCGATGCACGCAGGACGTCGTCTGTGCGAGAGGCCGCGAGCGGCACGAGCAACATCACCACGGCGAGCCCTGTGAGCACTCCTGCGGTGGCCAGCACCGCAGTCTTCGCGACGAAGACGAGCGTGCGATCGTTCATCTGCAGGAGTGTCAGTGCGAACTGACGGGATGACAGATCAGCCGCGGTGAAGAGCGCTGCCGCGAGTCCCAGGAAGAACGGGCTGACCTCTGCGCCCGACACAGCTGCTCGCACGACCGTCGCCGATGCCGCGGCCGGTGCGAGGACGAGGACCTGCCCCGCGCCGAGTGCGAGCGCTCCCAGGACGGCGATCGCCAGCAGAGCCATCTGGGAACGCAGGCTCACGAGCCGGTACCCCTCGCCTCGCCACGATCGCGACCATTTGGATCTGGTCGCCGCGTAGGTCGCCCGCCGTGTCATCGTTCCCACCCTCGAATTCCGGTCTCCGCCGCCCGGGAGATCCGGGATGGACACAACGTAGCCGATTTCGCGCGACGTGTATTGCTCACGCCACCTATCAGAATCCTGTATTTGACTTCGAGCGCGCCAACCTGCCACGGTCGTGCTCACCGCACCGACTGCGGTCGGGGAGACGCGTGCACGCGGGGACCCGGATGAAGCGAAAAACGAATCGAAGGGGGGCACAGCCATGGCTGTGTTCGCACGGATCCTCCAGCTGCTGGCGAGGTACGGAGCGCGGGCCGTCGCATGGGCGAAGGCCCACGTCCAGCAGGTCCTGAACTGGATCAACATCGGACAGGCGATCGACTGGATCGTGTCGAAGATCAAGCAGATCCTCGGCATCCGCTAGCAGGACGGCGAGGCCCGCCTGTTGCGGAGCCGGCCAGCGCCTGCGTTCGGGGAACCGAGCGCAGGCGCTGGCCTCGTTCGTGAGGGGAGACAGACGTCAGCTGCCACCCGGAGCGGTCAGCCGAGGACCGACAGCTGGTCCAGCCGCTCGAGGATCACGCCCTCGCGCAACGCCCACGGGCAGATCTCCAGCGCGGGCAGGTCGAAGATGTCCAGGCAGGCCTCGGCGACGAGCGCCCCCGGCACGACCTGGTGCGCCCGGCTCGGCGAGACCCCGGGCAGCGTCCCGAGCTCGTCGACCGACATGGTCAGGAGCGACGGCAGCCGGTCGCGGAGCACCGCACCGTCGAGCAGCCGGGGCACGAGCGGCCCTGCGGCAGACGGCGCTGCGCCGCAGATCCGGGCGATGGAGCGGAACGTCTTCGAGGTCGCGACCGCACGGTCCGGAGCTCCGGACCGCAGGAGCCGCCCCGCTTCGCGGGCGATCTCGATGCGGACCTCGTGCCGGACCCGACGCAGCTCGTCCTGGCTGGGGGTGCCGGCCGCGAAGTACGTGCGGGCCAGCCGCGCGGCACCGATCGGCATCGACCAGGCGACGTCGGGCGCCTCGTCCGCGCCGCCGGCGATCTCGAGTGACCCGCCGCCGATGTCGAAGACCGCGAGACGGCCGGCGGACCAGCCGAACCAGCGGCGCACGGCCAGGAACGTCAGGCGGGCCTCGTCCGACCCGGAGAGCACGGCGAGTTCGACACCGGTCTGCTCCTGCACGTGTGCCAGGACCGCTTCGGAGTTCACGGCGTCACGTACCGCGGAGGTCGCGAACCCGAGCATGTCCTCACAGCCGCGGTCCTCGGCGACACGGACGGACTCGGCCACGAAGTCCGTCAACGCGTCGATGCCCACCGGCGTCACCGCACCCCGGTCGTCCAGGTGCTCCGCGAGTCGCAGTGGTCGCTTGAACGACGACGCGGGCAGCGGGGCTGCGCCGCCGTGGGCGTCGACGACGAGCAGGTGACCGGTGTTGGAACCGATGTCGAGGACTCCGACGCGCATGCGCCCACGCTAGTGGTCGGGCGGGAGGCCCCGGATCACGTCCCGAGGAACGCCTCCAGCTGCGCGGTGGTCGGGTAGGACGCCTGTGCGCCGACACCGGTCGCCGCGTACGCACCGACACCGGCTGCGAAGCGCGCGGCCTCGACGAGCGCGTCCCCCGCGGCGAGCCGGAGTGCGACCGCCCCCATGAAGGCGTCCCCACACCCCGTGGTGTCGACCGCGTCGACGGGGACAGCGGGGACCTCGACCGGCGCGGCGTCCCCGTCGTGCACGACCGAGCCGTCGCCGCCACGGGTGACGATCGACCGGGCGACGCCGTGGTCCCCGAGGGCGGCGGCTTCGTGCTCGTTGACGAGCAGGACGTCGGTCAGGTCGAGGAGCTCCGGTGGGACGTCGCCGAACGGGGACAGGTTCGTCAGCACGGCCACCCCGGCAGCGTGTGCGGCACGGGCGGCGGCGAGCACAGCCTCCATCGGGACCTCGAGGCACAGCCCGAGGACGGCGGCGTCCCGGAAGAGGTCGGCGGGCAGGTCCTCGGCCGAGAACGTGGCGTTGGCGCCGCCGGAGATGACGATGGTGTTCTCGCCGCGGCCGTCGACCGTGATGACGGCGGTGCCGGTGGCCGTCCCCGGCCGGACGACGACGTCCCTGGTGTCCGCACCCGAGGCCGCGACGGATTCGCGGAGCAGTGTGCCGTTGCCGTCGTCGCCGACCGCGCCGACCATGCGGACGGTTCCCCCGAGCCTCCCGGCCGCGACGGCCTGGTTGGCGGACTTGCCCCCGGGCAGGATCGCCAGGTCGGACCCGTGCAGGGTCTCCCCCGGCTGCGGGAAGCGCTCGGTGCGGACGACGAGGTCCGCGTTCAGCGACCCGACGATCACGATGGTGTCGGTCATCGGACGGTCTCCTTCTGCGGGGTGGCGGCCGTGGTCTCGGCACCCTCGGGACGGGGGATGAGGAACGAGGTCGCCAGGGCAGCGGTCGTGATCACGGCTCCGAGCAGCATCCCACCGGAGTACCCGGCGGTGCCCGAGGAACCGCCGACCCCGAGCGCGATCTGCAGCGCGGGCAGCACGGCGAAGCTGACGCCGGCGCCGAGGTTGAACGCGCCGGCGTTGAGTCCGGGCAGGAACCCGGGGTTCGAGTCCGGCGACAGCACGATGCCCAGGCCGTTGAGGATGATGTTCGCGATGCCGGCGTACGTGATGCCGATGAGCACGGTCGCGACGACGAGTACGGGCAACGAGTGCACGCCGACGATCGCCATCAGGATGGTCGCGACGATGCTGCCGACCAGCCCGACGCGCAGGACGGCCCGGTAGCCCAGCGTCGGGGCGAGCCGACCGGCGAACGGCCCGACGATCCAGCCGACCAGCGCGTACGGCGTGAGGAACACGAGGGAGGCGAGGTCGGCCTCCATCCCGAAGCCCGCGTCCCCGTTCTGGGCGAGCGAGGTGACGAGCCCGTTCACCACGGCGAACACGCCGGTCATGGTGAGGAACGTGGTGGCGAGGAGCGCCCAGGTGGCCCGCCGTCGGAGGAACCGGGTCTCCACGAGCGGTTCCCGCACCCGCGACTCGACCGTCCAGAACACGGCGAAGGCGACGAGGGCCAGGACGATGCCGCCGATGACGACCGCCGGGTCCGCGTCGCCGAGCTTGCCCGCCTCGTTGAACGCGGTCAGCAGCGCGCCGACCGAGACCACGAGCGGGACGACGCCGACCCAGTCCATCCGGGTGCCCTCGGACGGCTTCGACTCCACGCCCCAGATGGTGACGAGTGCCAGGGCGATCACAGTGACGACGGCGATGACCCAGAAGATGCCGCGGAAGCCGAAGTGGGTCGCGATCCAGCCGCCGGCGAGGGCGTCGATGCCCGCGATGCCACCGTTCACCGCGGTGAGCAGCCCGAGGGCGGCGCCGTAACGCTTCGGGTCCCGGATCTCGTTGCGCAGCACGAGCAGGCTGATCGGGACGACCGGGCCCGTCACGCCCTGGATGATCCGGCCGGTGAAGAGCATCGGCACGTTCACCGCGAGGGCGGCGACGACACTGCCGACGACCATCACCGCGAGCATCCCGACCAGCACGCGCTTGCGCCCGACGATGTCCGACAGCCGGGGCAGGAACAGGGAGAACAGCGCGGCGAGCGTGAAGTACAGCATCTGCGAGAGACCGATCGTCGCGTCGTCGGTCCGGAGCTCGCGTGCCATCGTGACCAGCGCGGGGCTGAGCATGCTGGCGTTGAGCTGGAACGCGATGCACGCGGCGAGGAGCGCTGCGGTGAGCGCGCCGATCGACTTCGCCGGCATCGACTTCGTCGTCGAGGGGGTGCTCATCGCGCTCAGACCTCCGACGTGGCGCTCGGCTGCGTGGTCAGGCCCGCGTCGAGCCCGTCCGCCGCCGCACGGGGCGTCCAACCGGTGTCGGGCGTCTCGCCGATGCGCTCGAGGGCGTCGATCACCAGGTCCCAGAACCGGCCGTGGTCGAGCTCCATCGCGGCGCTGGTGTGGCAGTCCTCCGGCGCCGGGGAACGGAAGTCGGCGACGGTCATGCCGAGGGTCAGCGTGCCCTGGGTCTCGACGCGGATCGGGACCTTCACGGCGCGCACGATCGTCGGGTCGATGACGTACGCGACGGCGCACGGGTCGTGCACCGGCGGGGCGTCGAAGCCCTGGACGTCCTGGTACGCCTTGCCGAAGAAGTCGAGGAGCTCCCCCACGAACGCGGCGGGTCCGGTGCCGACGGCGGCGATGCGGGCGGCGACCTCGGGGGTGGCGAGCGCCTGGTGGGTGAGGTCGAGTCCGACCATGACGACCTCCCAGCCGGCGTCGAAGACGATCGACGCGGCCTCGGGGTCGATGACGATGTTGAACTCGGCGACCGGGCTCCAGTTGCCGACGTGGACACCGCCGCCCATCAGCACGACCTGCTTGACGCGCTCGACGATGCGGGGCTCCTTGCGGACGGCGAGCGCGATGTTCGTCAGGCCGGCGGTCGGAACGATCGTGACGGTCCCCGGCTCGTGCGCCATCACGGTGTCGATGATCAGGTCGACCGCGTGCCGCTCGTCGAGCTCGAACGATGGCTCCGGCAGGACGGGTCCGTCGAGGCCGCTCTCGCCGTGGATCTCCGGGGCGACCTCGACCTGGCGGAGCAGCGGTCGCGCGGCGCCGGCGGCGAAGGGCACGCCGGTGATCCCCGCGATCCGGGCCACGGCGAGCGCGTTCCGGGTGACCTTCGGCAGGGTCTGGTTCCCGACGACGGTGGTCACGGCGAGCAGTTCGACGTCCGGGTTGCCATGGGCGAGCAGCATCGCGACGGCGTCGTCGTGGCCGGGGTCGCAGTCGAGGATGATCTTCGCGGGGGTGCGGGGGGCGTCGGTCACGAGGCTGCTCCACTTCGTCGGGGAGCCGTCGGCCCAGGGGTCGGGCCGGCCGGCAGGAGGTCGGGGCCTGACGCGCCATGCACGCCGCGTCAAGCGTTTGACATCTCAGCGCATCAAGCGCTTGACGTCAAGTCGTGCGGATCTCGCGTTCCCACCGTCGCTAGCATCGACGCGTGCCCTCGTCCCCGCGCAGACGCCCCGCTCCGTCCGGCCGGGTGACCGCCGCGATGGTGGCCGAACGTGCCGGCACGAGCATCGCCACGGTCTCCCTCGTCGTCAACGGCAAGGACCGCGGGCGGGTCTCGACACCGATCGCCGACCGGGTCCGGGACGCCGTCGAGCAGCTCGGCTACGTCGTGGACCACGCGGCGAGCTCCCTGGCGCGCGGCAGCGGCGACCTCGTGGTGCTCATCGCACCCGACCTGTCGAACCCGTTCTTCGCCGAGGTCATCCGCGGCGTCCGGGACACCGTCGGTGACCGCTTCCAGCTCGTGCTGTCCGTCACCGAGCGCGGCGCGCAGCCGGTGGACGCCGACGTCCGCCGCTTCGAGCGGCTCCGCCCCGCGGGGATCCTGGTCGACGCCCCGGCCGAGAGCGCATCGATGTCCGCGAGCGTCCCCGTCGTCCTGCTCGACGCGCCGGGCGGCCCCGGTGCGGTCAACTACGACCTGACCGCCGGGGTGGAGGCGCTGGTCGCCCACCTCGCCGCGGCCGGACACCGCCGGGTCGCCTACCTCGACGGGACCTCACACGCGACGACGTTCGCGGTCCGCCGCACGCTGTTCGAGCAGGCGACCGCCACCGCCGGCATCACGACGTCGCCCGTGGCAGCACAGGCGGACCTGACGATCGACGCCGCCGCGACCGTCGTCGGGCAGGTCGTCGACGCGTGGCTCGCTGACGGGGTCACGGCCGTCGTCGCAGCCGCCGACACGCTGGCGTACGGGGTCCTCCGGGTCGCCGCCGAGCGCGGCATCGCCGTCCCGGCGACCCTGGCGGTCGCCGGGTTCGACGACCTGCCCTCGTCCTCGGTCACCGCGCCCAGCCTGACGAGCGTCGCCCTCCCCGGTGCGGAACTCGGGCGAGCGGCGGCGCTCCGGCTCCTCGCTGCACTCGACGGCGTCGACGCCCCGGACCCGGCGCTGCCCACCCGCCTGGTCCCCCGCGCGAGCACCGGGGCCTGAGATCGAGCAGACGTCGGACGGGAGGCTCCCCACCAGCTGGTGGGGAGCCTCCCGTCCGACCGTCGGTCGCGTCTACTCGTCGTGCCGGGTCGTCGAGACCGATCCGGTCTGCGAGCCGACCCGCTCGGGCGACTCGGGCTCGGACCCGGCCGGCACGTCACCCCGCACCGCACCGTCGCGACGCGCTCGCTCGAGCGCGTCCGCCTCGTCGCCGCCGACCGCCTCGCCGCGGGCGACCATCCCGGCCGCGTCCGCCAGCCGTATCTGCGGGATGAAGAGCGCGAGCACGAGCGCGGCGGCGATGAACGGCAGCAGGTACCAGAACACCGGCGACAGCGAGTCGGCGTAGGCGTTGACGATGCCGTCCTGCACGGCCTGCACGGCCTGCACGGCCTGCACGGCCTGCGGCAGCTTCAGATCGCCTTCGCGAAGCAGTACGACCAGGGCATCGTCTCGGCGTACGGCTCGTACACGTCGATGCGGTCCCACCCGGTCTTCTCGTACAGCGCCACGGCCTCGGGCTGCTTGTCGCCGGTCTGCAGGACCAGACGCGTGGCCCCCTGCTCGCGGCCCACGCGGGCGCACTCGTCGAGGAGCGCGGTCGCGGCACCCTTGCCCCGGGCGGCCGCCAGGACGATGAGGCGCTTCAACTCGATCTCGTCTCCGAGTCGGCGGACGGCGATGTGCCCGAGGACGGTCCCGTCGTCGTCGACGGCGAGCAGGGACGTCACGACGGTGGACGGGTCGACCGACAGCACGCGGTTGCGCTCCGCGGTGACCTCGGGAGCCTCACCGGGGTTGGAGTCGCCGTACCGCTCGTGCATCTCCTCGTCCATGGTCGCGCGGAGTGCGACTCCGCGCGGGTCTTCCCAGGGCACGCGTTCGATGGTGATCACGATCGTCCATCCTGACACGCGACGGGCGGACGCGTGTGCACGGGTCGCGTCAGGAGAGCGAGCCGATCGGGCTGCCGTCGAGGTCCTCGAGCAGGGCCGCAGCGTCGTCGTACACGGCCGCGGCGCCGGCACCGCGCAGCTCGTCCCCGCCGATGCCGCCGGTCATCACGCCGATGCAGGTCACCCCGACGCGACCAGACGCCTCGACGTCCCACATCGCGTCGCCGATCATGACGGCACGCTCGGGGTCCACGCCCACCTTCTGCAGGGCGACCTCGATGATCCCGGGGTCTGGCTTCGCCTGCTCGACGTCCTCGCCGCTCGTCACCGCGGTGATCCAGCGGTCGGCGTCCAGGAGTTCCAGCAGCCGGTCGAGTTCGTTCTGCGGGGCGCTCGTCGCGAGCACCACGGCGTGCCCGCGGCCGGCGACCGCCTCGAGCAGGTCACGCGCACCGGGCAGCAGCCGCAGCTGCGGCATGTGCTCGGAGTAGTAGGCGGTGTGGAACTGCTTCGCGGTGTCACGGACCTCGTCCGAGGCGTCCGGCAGCAGCGACTCCAGGAGCTTCGACGAGTCCATCCCGATCGCCCGGTGGATCCGCCAGGCGTCCACGGACTCGCCCGCCGCGCGGAAGGCCCGCCACCAAGCGTCGATGTGGGCGTAGTTGGAGTCGGCCAGGGTGCCGTCGATGTCGAAGAGGACGGCGGTGGTGGAGGTGTCGGACATGCCTCCACCCTGCTCCGTCGGCGGCGACCGTCGCCTCAGGTGGGCCCCCGGGCGCGGTGGACGCGCCGGACGACGGACGGGAGGCCCGGGACCGTCTGGTCCCGGGCCTCCCGTCCGTCAGGTGGTGACGTGTCAGGCGCTGCGGACGTCGTCCGCCGACGACTGCGCGTTGTCCTTCACGTCGGACGCGGCGCCCTGCGCCTCGTCCTTGACCGTCTGGGCGGCGTCCTGCGCGGTGCCCTTGAGGTCCTGCGCGTGCTCCTTGGCGGCGTCGACGAGCGGGCCGCTGGCGTCCTTGGCCTGCTCCTTCGCCTTGTCCAGGAGCGGTGCGGCCTTGTCCTTGAGGTCGCCCGCGAGTTCCTCTTCCTTGGTGGAGGAGGGCAGGAGCGACGACGCGAGCCAGCCGACACCGAAGGCGATGAGGCCCACGGCGAGCGGGTTGCCCTTCGCCTTCTCGACACCGCGCGAGGCGGCGTCCTTGGCGGAACCGGTCGCGTTCGACGTGGAGCCGGAGACGCTGGAGCGAGCCGAGCCGGCCGCGCCCATGACGGAGTCGCGTGCGCTGCCCGCCGCGCCCATCACGGAGTCGCGGGCGTCCTGGAACCGGCCCTTGACCTTCTCGGTCTGGCGGTGGGCGATCGACGACGGGTTGACCTTGTCGGCCAGGGCGTCGACGTCCGAACCGAGTTCGCCGCGGGTGCGCTCGATGTCGGCGCGGATCTCGTCTGGGGTACTCATCAGTTCCTCCCGTTGTTGGGCTTGAGTGTCTCGGGGACTTCCTTGACGGTCGCGACCGTCTGCGGCGCACCGTTGATCTGCTTGATCTCCTTGCGCCCGCGGGAGGCGAGGATCGCTGCGGCGATGGCGTAGATGACGGCGATGACCACGGCGGACCAGGCGTTGCCGATGAGGTAGCCGAGGCCCCACCATGCGGCGATCGACAGGAACAGCAGAGCGAACAGCCCGGTGACCCCGGCGCCGCCGAACATGCCGGCGCCCTTGCCCGCCTTCTTCGCGGAGTCGGTCAGCTCTGCCTTGGCGAGCGCGACCTCCTGCCGGAAGAGGGTCGAGAGGTCACGGGACACCTCGGAGAGGAGTTCGCCGAGGGGCGTCGATGCAGCACGCTCCTCGGCGCTCGGCTGCCCGGGCACCGTCCGACCGGTCGCGCCGGGGAACGGATCGGTCATACGAGCGGCCCCGTCCCGGCGGTGCCGGTACCCGTGGTGCTCGTGCCGGTGACGCCCGTCGAGCCGAGGTCGGAGGTCCCGGTCGTCCCGGTGGTGCCGGACGCCTCGGCTTCCTTCTCGTGCTTGATCTCGGTCGTCAGCGCCTTGGCGAGACGGCCGGCGAGGATGCCCGCACCGGCGGCGATCGCGATGAAGGTGCCCGGACGGCGCGCTGCGAACGACTTCACGTCGTCGACGAGCGAACCCGGGTCACGGCCTTCGAGGTACCCGGCGAAGGAACCGGCACGGTTCGACAGGTCGCGGACGACCTTCGAGGCCAGGCCCTGCTCGTCGTCGTTCTCGGCCATCTTGCCGAGCTGCTCACCGATCGTGCGGAGTCCGCCGGCGGCGCGCTGCTGCTGGTCGGCAGCCTGGTCCTTGAGGGTGCTGGACGCCTGCCCGTAGAGCTGGCGTGCGTGGTCCGACACCTCGGAGGCGACGTTCGCGGCCTGCTCCTTGGCGGTGCCCGCGACGTTCGCGGCCTTCTCCTTGGCGTCGCCGGCGACGTCGGAGGCGGCACCCTTCGCGGCGTCGGCCTTGCCACCGCTCGAGCTGTCGTCGGAGCCGGTGCTGCTGACGCCGCTGCCGGTACCGGTCGCGGTCAGGCTGCCGGCGGGGACGGTGCCCGCGGGCAGCTGCTCGTCGGCGGGGATGGCGTCCAGCGGTTCGAGGTCGTCGAATCCGGTGGGGCGCGCGACGGGGGTACCGCTCGCGTAGGACGGGACCGTGACGCCGGGGTGGATCTCGTGACCCTCGGCGGCAGCCGTGGCGTCGTGGATGGGCGTCCCGGAGTCGTTCCCGGGTGGGTTCGTGGTCATGGTCGGCCTTCCGGTCTTCTCGTCGCGGCGGGCGGTGCACCCGCTGCGTTGGACACGAACCTGCGCGGAAGAGTCTGAGACGGGTTCCAGGAACGCCGATCTGCGCGGATTCCCGCTCGACCCTCCCCAGAACGCCAGTCGAGGAGCGACATGCCCCTCCTTCACAGCGACCGTCCGGTTGGCTCGAGCCATGCCATCCGTCTCGGTCGTGGTCCCCGTGCGCGACGACGCCGAGCACCTTCGACGGTGCCTGACGGCTCTGGCGGTGCAGACCCGGCTCCCGGACGAGGTCGTCGTCGTCGACAACGGCAGCTCCGACGACAGCGCGGCCGTGGCCCGTGCCGCCGGCGCCGTCCTCTGCGTCGAACCGGTCCGCGGCATCGCCCGTGCGTCGTCGCTCGGCTACGACACGGCCCGAGGGGACGTGATCGTCCGGCTCGATGCGGACTCCGTGCCGCCGCCGCACTGGATCGCGAGCGCGCTCGACCTGCTCGAGGACCCCGCCGTGGTCGCGGTCACCGGTCCGGGCCGGCCCGTGGACGCCGGGCCCCTCGTCCGGCTCGCCTGGCCGGTCCTCTACATGCAGCCGTACTTCGTCCTCATGCACGGCGCACTCGCTCGACCACCGTTGTTCGGGTCCGCGACAGCGATCCGCAGGTCCGCATGGCTCGCCGTCCGCGACCGGGTGCACCGGGACGACCCGGAGGTCCACGACGACGTCGACCTCAGCATGCAGCTGGACCCGTCGTGGCGGGTGCTGGCCGATCCCGTGCTCGCGGTGGGGGTGTCCGCGCGACCGTTCTCGAGCCTCCCGTCCGCACTGTTGCGTGCACGACGCGCGTTCCACACCTTCCGGGTGACCGGTCGGCGCGCCTCACCCTCACGCCGGTGGGCGCGACGGCTCCGGGTGGCCTGGCGGGCTCGTGACCACGTACGGGCGTGGTGGCGGGCGCGCTGACCGTCGACGCCACACCCGACGGCTGACGCGGCTCGTCGTGTCCGTCCCACCTCAGGGCAGGACGACCACCTTGCCGGCGATGGCCCCGTCGGCGGCCTCGGCGTGCAGGGCCGGCAGCGCGGTGAGCGGGATGCGCCGCGTGACCTCCACGTGCAGCGAGCCCTCGTCGACCAGGGACACCAGGCGTGTCAGACGGTCGCGGTTCGGCAGCACGAAGACGACCGCGGAGCGCACGCCACGTGATGCGTCGTCCGGGGCGGGCATCCAGGCGGTGGTGCTGACGACCGCGCCGCCGTCACCGACCAGGGCGACCAGTCGGGTGAACTCCGCCGGGTCGAGCGGGGCCAGGTTGAGGAGCACGTCGACCGGTTCGGTGACGGCGTCCAGCAGGTCCGTCGTGGTGTGGTCGACGACCTCGTCCGCTCCCGCAGCCCAGACGGCGTCGGCGCTGCGGGGACTGGCGGTCGCGACGACGTGTGCGCCGAGCTGCTTCGCCAGCTGGACCGCGTACTTGCCGACCACACCGCCCGCGCCGACGACCAGCAGGCGCTGCCCAGCCTGCAGCCGTCCGTCGTCGACGAGCGCCTGCCAGGCCGTCAGGGCGACGGAGGGCAGTGCGGCGGCGTCGGCGAGCGGGATGCTCGTCGGGGCGGGGACGAGGACGTCGGCAGGAGCGACGACGTACTCGGCCGCGCCGCCGTCCCGCTCCATGGGCAGGAACCCGATGACCGTGTCACCGACGCTGAGCCCCTCGACTCCGGCCCCCACGGCGTCGACCGTGCCGGAGACGTCGTAGCCGGGGACGTGCGGCAGCACGATCGGGATGGGGAGGGCCCCGGCGCGCATCCCGGCGTCGGCGGCACTGAACGCCGAGGCGGCGACCCGGACCCGGACCTCGCCCTCGGCCGGGACGGGCTGTGCGACGTCGACGTACCGGAGCACCTCGGGGCCGCCGATCTCCTGGAACTGGACTGCCTTCATGGTCGTTTCCTCTCCTTGTTGCTTCAAGTTCGAAGCACTTATCAGGAAGGTACCACTGCTTCGAAGTTGAAGCAACGGGTAGGATCAATGCATGACCGAGACACCGCTCCCGCTCACCGGAGCGCAACTGACCGCCTACCTCTCGTTCACCGAGGTCAGCGCCCTGCTCCGACCCGCGGTCGAGAAGCAGCTCAAGGACGTCGGAGCGCTCAGCTACGTGCAGTTCCAGTTGCTCGCCCGACTCGGCGACGATCCGAGCGGCAGCCGGAGCATGACCGACCTGGCGGACGGCGTCGTCTACAGCCGGAGTGGGCTGACCTACCAGGCGCAGCTGCTCGACCAGCGCGGACTCGTCTCCCGGGCGCCGTCGCCCGAAGACGAGCGCCGCGTCGTCGTCACGATCACCGACGCCGGCCGCGAGGTCCTGGCCGCCGTGTTCCCGGGACACATCGCGCTCGTGCGGGAACTCCTCTTCGCCTCACTGTCGGAAGCGGACGTCGAGTCGCTCGCACGGATCCTGAACCAGGTCGGGACGCGTCTCCGCGAGGCCCCGCCCCGCTCCGCCGCTCCGCGCCGTCGACGGGCCGACTGACGCGACGGTCGGCGACGTGGCGCGAGGAACCTCGCGGCCCGCATCGAACACGGTCCAGCCGGACGGCGTAGCGTCACTCGAGTCGCCCAGCCGGAAGGCACGCGAGGGACCCTGACCTCGTGGAGCGACGACTCGCGCCTGCCACTCCCGGAGGCACGCGCAGGCCGTGGACGCCCGCCCCTGACCCGAACTGCGGCGGGCGTCCGCGAGTCCACTCGGCCAGGTGCCGGCCGGGAGGCTCGTCAGTGGCCGCCACCGTGCCTCTGCCGGTATTCCACATTGCTGTTCTTCATTGCAATGCGTCGGGAAGTCTTCTACGGTCGAGTTGTTGCGGCGCAACCACTCACCCAGGAGGAACCATGGATTCCGGCCCGACCACGATCACCTGCATCGCGACCACCGTTGCGCTGACGCTGAGCAGCCTGCTCTGGACGCCGGCGGTGGCGTCTGCCACCACTCGGCCGGCGGAGCTGGACACGGCCGCCGCAGCGCGAGCGTCGAACCCTGGTGTCGTCGCTGAAGCCATCCGGGAAGCAGACGCTGCCGGTGCGCTGACGAGTGATGTGACCAGCGCCGACGGCACTCGCCTCGTGACGATCTCCGCGGGGCACCTGGACCTCGATCTGACCGTGCCCGGTCGGGACCACCGACTCGGAGCAGGAAAGGACAAGAACGGCGTCTTCGTCGACTTCAACTCGTTCGATCAGCAGGTGATCATCGGCGGAGGCGGAGTCGTCGCCGCCGAAGGGCTGTGTGCGCTCGGTCCGGCGGTGTGTGTCATCGCCAACGTCGTCGTCCTGCTTGCCTTCACCGCCATCAGCAACAACGGTGGCGTCAAGTGCGGGAAGAAAGTCCTGCGAGTCCACGCTTCAGGCAAGCCAGCCCCGCTCTGCGCGTGACCGGGCTGAACCGCGCAGTCACCGCGACGGTGAGGGTCGTCTCGAGCATCGGGTTCGCAGCGTTCCTGGCGATGTGCACGCTCCTCGCAGGCGCTGCACTGTCAGTGGACCTCCGGGAGGACGGACATCCCGTGCTGAGCGCGGTCGCGAGTGGCACCGGGATGGCCCTCGGCGGCGGCAACCTCGGTTGGGCGGTCCGGCGTCGGCAGCGGCGAGCACAGCGGACGCACTCCGGCGAATGAGGAGGCCTCGCGGCCTGTCGGGACGGCCGCCGCTCAGCCCGCCGCCGGGTCGGCCAGCAGTGACGTGAACGCGAGCTCGGCCGCACCGCGGAAGAGCACACTGCCGACGAGCTCCGCCGGGACGATCCGCAGGTCCTCGCCCATCGCGGTCATCGTCTGCGCGCGCACGGCGTCCTCGAGTCGGGGCCCGACGTGCCGCAACAGCGTGCCGAGGAACCCGCCGAGCACGACGACGTCCGGGTTCACCGTGTGCACCACGTTGCGGATGGCGACGGCGAGCGCCGTGACCTGCCGGTCGACGACGGCCGCCAACTCCGGCCGGGGACCGTCGGCGAGGACGTCGCCGAGCCGGTCGGCCTGGTCGATCCCGAGTCCGGCGGCATCGAGCAGCGCTGCCTGCGAGGCCTCCGTCTCCAGGCACCCGACGGCCCCGCAGTGGCAGCGGATCCCGTTCGCCGCGACGAAGGTGTGGCCGAGCTCCCCCGCGTACCCGGCGGCACCGGCGAGTGGGCGGCCACCGGTGATGATCCCGCCACCGATGCCACTCGCACCGCCGTTGACGTACACGACGTCGGTGGCCCCGCGCCCGGCACCGTAGAGGAACTCCGCGGTGACGCCGAGGTTCGCGTCGTTCGCGGCCAGTACCGGCAGCCCGGTGCGCTCGGCGAGCGGAGCGGCGAACGCCTCGTCACGCCAGGCGAGGTGCGGGGCGTACCGGACGACACCGTCACCGACCCGGACGATCCCGGGGACCGACACCGCGACGCCGACGACCCGTCGGCCCGCGGTCCGTTGCCGCTCGGCCGCAGCCGCGACCAGGTCGGTGGCGATGGCCAGCGCTTCGTCCGGTGTCGAGACCGAGGAGGTCCGGACGGTCCGCCGCTCGTGTTCGGTGCCGTCGAGGCCGATGACGGCCAGGGTCACGGCGTCGATCTCGGGGACGATCCCGAGGGCGACGACCTCGGCCGACGCGGAGACGGTCGCACTCGGACGTCCGACGCCGGTGGCGGGCGGCGCGTCCCCCTCGACGACCAGGCCGAGGTCGACGAGTTCGCCGACGAGGGCGGCGACCGTGGAGCGGTTCAGCCCGGTCTCCCGGGTGAGTGCGGAGCGGGGCATCGGTCCGCGCTCGTGCACGAGTCGCAGGACCCGGGCGAGGTTGCGGCGCCGGACGACGTCCGTGGTGCGCGCGGGACGGGAGGCTGTGCTCGCCTCCGACATGTCCGCTCCGATCGTCCGTCCCGCCAGCGTAGTGCGGCAGCGCGATGCTGCACTCGTGCTGGGCGACGGTCCTCGTGGTGGCGGCCACGAGGACCGTCGCGCAGCGCGATCGGTGGCGGCCCCTCAGACGGTGACCGTGCCGTCGTCGGCGAACGCGACCGCGTAGGTCACGGTCCGGCCCTCGGGGGACGTCACCACCACGTCACGGTTGCCGGCACCACCGGCGCCCGGGAACGCCCGGAGCTCGAGGGCCTCGTGGTAGTCGTGGTCCGGCCGGTCGGTGCGGGTGGACAGCGGCAGGACCGCACCCTCGCGGACCCAGAGCGGCAGGGTGTCGAAGCCGTGCCGCTCGCGCCGCCAGACCCCGCCGGTGACGACCTCGCCCGTGAACCAGTTCGTCCACGAGCCCGCCGGCAGCCAGTACTCGACGTCGCCGGACGCGCTGAACACCGGCGCGACGAGCAGGTCCGGTCCGAGCAGGTACTGCCGGTCACAGTACGCGGCGGTCGGGTCGTCCGGGAACGCCAGCGGCATCGGACGCATCACCGGGATGCCCCGTGCGGACGCCTCGAGCCCGGCCGCGTACAGGTACGGCATCAGCCGGAGCTTCAACTCGGTGAAGGCCCGCGTGACGTCGACCGCTTCCTCGTCGAACGCCCATGGCACCCGGTAGGAGCTGCTGCCGTGGAACCGGCTGTGCGACGAGAGCAGCCCGAACTGCACCCAGCGCTTGAACACGGCCGGGTCGGGGGTGCCTTCGAAACCGCCGATGTCGTGCGACCAGAAGCCGAAGCCGGACAGCGCCAGGGACAGGCCGCCGCGCAGGGTCTCCGCCATCGACGGGAACGACGAGGTGTTGTCCCCGCCCCAGTGCACCGGCATCTGCTGGCCGCCGGCGGTGGCGGAGCGGGCGAACACGACCGCGTCGCCCTGGCCCTTGGTCTCCTGCAGCACCTCGAACACGGCCTGGTTGTACAGCTGGGTGTACCAGTTGTGCATCCGCTCGGGGTCGCTGCCGTCGGCGTAGACCACGTCGAGGGGGATGCGCTCGCCGAAGTCGGTCTTGAAGCAGTCGACGCCCTGCTCGACGAGTGCCCGGAGTTTCGACTGGTACCAGGCGGTGGCGTCCGGGTTCGTGAAGTCGACGAGCCCCATGCCGGCCTGCCAGAGGTCCCACTGCCAGACGGTGCCGTCGGGGTTCATGACGAGGTAGCCGCCTTCGACCGCCTCGTCGAACAGCGCCGACGCCTGCCCGATGTACGGGTTGATCCACACGCAGACCCGCAGGTCCTTGTCGTGCAGTCGTCCGAGCATGCCGGTGGGGTCCGGGAACACCCGGGGGTCCCACTCGAAGTCACACCAGGTGAACTCGCGCATCCAGAAGCAGTCGAAGTGGAACACCGAGACCGGCAGCTGGCGGGCGGTCATCTCGTCGACGAACGAGGTCACGGTCGCTTCGTCGTAGTCGGTCGTGAACGAGGTCGACAACCACAGGCCGTAGGACCACGCCGGCACGTGCGCCGGACGACCGGTGAGCTGGGTGTACCGCTCCAGGACGGCTGACGGGCTGCCGCCGCCGATGACGTGGAACACCAGGGACTCCCCCGGCACCGAGAACTGCACGCGCTCGACGGTCTCGGAACCGACCTCGAAGGAGACGTGCCCGGGGTGGTCGACGAGGACGCCGTACCCGCGGTTGGTCAGGTAGAACGGCACGTTCTTGTACGACTGCTCGCTCGAGGTGCCACCGTCGGCGTTCCAGATGTCGACGGTCTGCCCGTTCTTGACGAGCGGCCCGAAGCGTTCGCCGAGCCCGTAGACGAGCTCCCCCACGCCCAGGTCGAGCTGCGCGTGCACGAACCGGTCAGACGCCGGTGCGTCCGCGCCTTGGACCCGGGCGTTGCCGACCACCCCACGGGAGACTTCGGCGCCGGGGTCGAGGGTGACGTACCCGAGCGACTTGTGCCCGGAGTTGGTGAGCACCCGCTCGGTGCCGTCCGCGTCGGTCGCCACGAACCGCAGGTCCCAGGGCGCTCCGCGGGTGACGACGGCCGACAGGTCTCCGGAGGTGAGGGTCCCGACACCGTCCTCGACCGTGGCGGAGCCGTGCCCCGCCTCCTGGCCGACCAGGTCGAAGGAGAGCTCCGGACGCGGTGCCCGGAAGTGCTCGACGCGGACGGTGACCACGCCCTCCATGGGGCTGGACAGTGAGACGGTGAGGGTCGGACGGTTGAGGGTGTCGCCCCGCGACGCGATGACCTTCGTCGGCGCGGTGACGACCAGGCGGTCACCCTCCGGCGTCTGTCGTGCGTCGATGTCGTACGCCTCGGCGGCGTACACGGGGTGGACTCCGGGCCTGAGCTGCCAGAACCCGTCGGTGAACTTCATTACTTGACCGCTCCTGCCGTGATGCCGCGCGCGAGGGTGCGCTGGAAGATGAGGAAGAACACGAGCGTCGGGATGAGGCCGAGCAGGGCCGACGCGCTCGTGGTGGTGACGTCCATCAGCCGGTCGCCCTGCAGCAGGGAGATCGCGACCGGAACCGTCTGGTTGTCGTTGCTGACCAGGAAGGTCAGGGGGATGAGGAACTCGTTCCACGTCCAGATGAAGAAGAAGATGAGCAGGACGGACAGGGTCGGGCGGCTGATCGGGACGATGACCCGCCAGAGCACACGCCAACGACCGGCGCCGTCGAGCGCGGCGGCCTCGAGGATCTCCTTCGGGAAGGTCCCGTAGACGCTCGAGAGCAGGTACGTGCCGAACGCGGACTGGATCACCGTGAAGACGATGATCACGCTCCACACGTTGTCGTACAGTCCGATGCCCTTGAACATCATGTAGAGCGGGTAGAGCAGCACCTCCTGCGGCAGCATGTTCGCGAGCATGAACAGCACCACGATCCAGGTGCGGTAGCGGACCCGGCCGATGCCGATCGCGAACGCGTTGAGGATCGAGATGAGCACCGCGAGCAGCGCCACCATGCCGCTGATGAAGACGCTGTTCCAGAGTTTCAGCGGGAAGTCGACCCGGTTCCAGAACGTCGTGATGCCGTCGAAGGACAACTGCGTCGGCCAGGCGAGCGGACCGCCGGCCGCGTAGTCCGCCGGCGTCTTGAACGAGTTGAGCAGGATGAGCAGGAACGGCGCGGCGATGAGCACCGCGATGACGATCCCGCCGGCGAGGACGACCCAGTCGGAGGGCCGCTTGACCCCGCCTTCGCCCGGTCGCTTGCGCGGCTTCGCAGTCGGGCGGGAGGCCCGGCCCGCGTCCGCCGTGACGGTCGCCCTGGTGCTGGGTGCGGACACGGTCATCGTGCCTCCTCCTTGCGTTCGGCCCGGTTCTGGGCGGCGATGAACCCGATGGCCACGATCACGATGACGACCGTCAGGGCGGTGGCGATGGTGGCGCCGTACCCGACCTGCTGCGCCTGGAAGAACTGGCTGTACGAGTAGTAGCTCGGCACGATCGTGGCGTTGCCGGGGCCGCCGCCCGTCAGGGCGTAGACGGGCCCGAACACCTTGAGCGCCGCGATCGTGCAGGTGAGCACGACGACGAAGATCTCGGGCCGGATGATGTGCACGGTGATCGAGCGGAACCGCTGGAACCAGTTCGCACCGTCGAGTTCGGCGGCTTCGTAGAGCTCCGGGTCGACGCGCTGCAGGGCCGCCATGAAGACGACGACCGGGTAGCCGATCTGCACCCACACGAGCACGACCGCGACCGAGAGCAGCGCGGTGTCCGGGCTGCCGAGCCAGTTGTGCTGCAGACCGTCGAGTCCGACCGCGCCGAGCACCGCGTTGAGCGCACCGTTCTCCGGGCGCAGGATCCACCCGATGACGATCGCCGCGATGACGGCCGGCAGGATCTGCGGCAGGTAGTAGGTGGCGCGGAGGAAGCTGGCGAGCTTGCCGCCGAACTTCTTGCCGATCACGTCGAACAGCGCGGCGGCGAGGACGAGCCCCAGGCTGGTGGGGACGATCACCATCGCCAGGATCATCACGATGCTGTTCCGGAACGAGATCCAGAACTGCCCGTCGGCCATCAGCCGGCGCCAGTTGTCGAGCCCGGTGAACTGCGGCGGCAGGATCCCGCGGTAGTTCGTGAACGACAGGTACACGTTCCACCCGAGCGGCACGAGGATGATCGCCGCCAGCAGCACGAAGCCGGGGAGCAGGTAGAACCAGTAGCTGCCGCGGCCGGAGGCGGGCATGATCACGCCGTCGTCGCGGCGGCGGGGGCGGGGCACGCGGCCGCGGAGCGGCGCGAGAGGAGGACTGGACGCCATCGTCGGGCTTCCCTTCCGGGGAGTGGGGTGGTGCGGGTGAGGGGCCCGGGAGGCGCGTGACGAGTCGGACTCGTCACGCGCCTCCCGGGTGGCCGCGTCAGCGACCGGGGTGGTGCAGGTGACCGGAGGGTCGAGACCGTCAGGTCAACCCGTGACGGCCTTCACGCCGTCGGCGTACTGCTGGCCGAGCTCCTCGTTGACCTGCTTCGGCGAGCTGCTGCCGTTGAGGACGCTCTGCAGACCGGCGTTCAGCTGGTCGTAGAACGTCGACGTGGGCCAGTCGGGGTAGTACGCCAGACCGTCACGCTCGGTGAGCGTGTTGAAGTTGGCGATGAGTTCCTTGCTCTTCTCGTCGGTGATGTCGGACTCCTTCGCCGCGACCGGGACACCACCGTTGTTGCCGATGATCGCCTGCATCTCGGGACGGAGCGTGATGTCGATGAACTTCTCGGCGAGCGTCTTGTTCTTCGCCTTGGTCGGGACGACCCAGAGGTTGCCGGACGAACCGGGCGACATCTCGGCGCCCGGGTACAGGAAGGTGCCCCAGTCCTGCTGCATCTCGGTGCCGAAGCGGCCGTACCACCACGAGCCGGAGAAGAACATCGGGTACTTGCCGCTGATGAAGGCGGTGCCCGCGTCCTCGGCCTTCATGCCGGTGGCGTCACCGGAGATGTAGCCCTTGTCGGTCCAGTCCTTGATCGTCTTCGTGGCGTACGAGATCTGCTCGTCGGAGAAGTCCACCGGGTTCTTGTACAGCTGGTAGTCGTCGACCCAGCTGCGGTCCGCCTTGGACAGTGCGAGCTGGTACCAGAGCTGGCCGAGCGGGTACTCCGCGGCGGACTCGGCGAGGGGTGTGACGCCCTTCGACTCGAACGTGGCCATCGCCTTCTCGAGGTCGGCCTGGGTCTTCGGGACCTCGACGCCGTACTTCTCGAAGAGCTCCTTGTTGTAGTAGAACTCCACGTACTCGCCGTAGTCGGGCACGCCGTACCAGGAGCCGGAGCCCATCACGCCCTTCGCGTCGTAGCGTGCGGTGGTCTGCAGCGACTTCGCGAGCTCGTCGTCCCAGCCGTACTTCTCCACCGCGTCGTCGAGCGGGCTGAGGAGGCCCTGGCTGGCGAGTAGTCCGGCGGTCGCATTGCCCTTGTTGTACTCGATCAGGTCCGGGGCCTGGTCGGAGTTCAGCGACTGGCTGGCCGTCTTCCGGATCTGCTCGAAGCTCTTCTCCTGGAACTCGACCTTCGCGCCGGTCTCCTTCTCGAAGACCTTGATGGACTCCTTCCAGGCCTTGCCCATGGCGGAGTCCTCGGACTCGAAGTGCCAGAGCTTCAGGGTCTTGCCGTCCTCGTTGCTGCGGTCGTCGGCGCTCCCACCGGCGGAACAGCCGGTCAGGACGACGGCGGTCGCGGCGAGCCCGGCGAGTGCGCCGAGCAGGCGTGACTTCTTCATGTCGCTACTTCCTCGTAGTTGTTGGGGTGTCGCAGTATCGAAGCGCTTCGACAGTGCACGGCCGAAGACGCCGGTGGAGCCGTGTCCGGTCAGTGCACCGGTCGGATGGACCCGCGGTCGATGAACCGCGGTCGGAGGAGTGTGACGCCCGGTTCACGGGCACCGTCGACCTGACGGACGGCGCCCTCCACGGCGCCGCGACACATCTCCTCGAGCGGGAGGGGGATGGTGGACAGGGGGACCTCGAGCGCGTCGGTGTCGTAGCTCGCGCAGGCGGCGACGACCGAGACGTCCTCGGGGACACGGATGCCCCGGGACACGAGGTGGGCCAGGACGGCCTCGACGACGGGCTCGTTGCAGTGGAACACGAGCGCCGTCATGTCGGGCAGGCCGGCGAGCAGCTCGTCGGCGGCCGCACGCTGGTCGACGCGGTCGAGGGACGGGTACAGGGCGAGGGTCGCGATGCCGGCGGACCGGCACTCGTCCTCGAACGCGTCGGCGAACCGACGGATGAAGCCGGTGTGCCGCTCGACGTAGGTGGCGGGGTGCCCGATGACCCCGATGCTGCGGTGCCCCGCGGCGGCGAGCGCCCGGACGGATTCGCGTCCGGCCTCGGCGAAGTCCAGGTCGATGCAGGTCAAGCCCGTGGTGTCACCCGGGACGCCGACGAACGCGGCCGCGGCACCGGAACGGCGCACGACCTCGGCCCGCTCGTCGTCCGTGGAGACGCCGAGCACGACCACCCCGTCGACCAGCGAGCTGTCCACCACGCGACGGATGCCGGTGACCTCGTCGTCGCGGGCGAGCAGGAGGACGTCGTCGTCGTGCGCCCGAGCAGCCTCGACGACCGCCGTGACGAAGCGCATGTGCGTCGGCAGGTGCGCGTCCTCCCGGATCGGGGCGGACAGGGCGAGGATGTTCGTCCGGGCCCCGGCGAGCATCCGGGCACCGGCGTTCGGGCGGTAGTCCAGGTCCGCGACCGCCCGGTCGATGCGCGCCCGAGTGGTGGCGGAGATGCTGCGTTTGCCGGAGAGGGCGTACGAGACGGTCGAGATCGAGACGCCGGCGGCCTTCGCCACCTCGTGGATCGTCACCATGCGCGCACCTCCTCGTGCTCGTTCGTCGCTGTCGTCGGGCGGCTCGTGAAGGGCTTGTGAAGCGCTTCGACGAGCTTGCGACGGCGACGCTAACAGCGTCGAAGCGCTTCGCGCAACCCATTTGTCGGCGATGCCAACAAATGGAGCGCGCCATGTGCCCACCTCCCGTCGGCACCCGACGCGCCCACGCTGGGAAGCGGGACGGACATCACGGATCGGCATCATCCGGACGACGACGAGGGTGCGGACGCGGGTTCCCCTGCCAGGATCGACCGCATGGGGGCACGCAGCGCGCACGTCATCACCGCACTCGTCATCGGCACCGTCGGGGTGGTGACGCTCAGCGGGTGCACGGCCGACGAACCAGCACCGACGAGGACCGTGACCGTCACCGCGACGCCCCGGGCGCTGCCGCCGGGCGACACCGACGTCAGCGCCGCAGCGGTGTGCGGGCAGGTGAGCGCCGTCGAGACCATCACGTTCAACGCCGCCGACGCACACCAGCGCGGTGAGCTCGGGGACGAGGCGTACCGGTCCCGCCTCGACGCCGCGCGCTTCGTCTACGAACGGCTCCCGTCCGTCGGCGACGTCGGCACGTCGGTCGGCGCACTGCAGACGTGGCTGACGGACCACCCGGCCACCGATTCGGCGCTCGCGCTCGACCCGGACGACGTCGGGCTGCAGGACGCCGTCGCGTCGGTCGGGGCGGCCTGCGGCGCGGCCGGGTCGCCGGTCGCCATCTCGGCGGCGTCCGGCGGCTGACGGGAGCGCGGCCCCTCGCGCCGACCGACCGATCACCGCACCGGACCTGCCGCTGCGATGCCCGTCCGCCGGGCTACGCGAGCGGGACCGCCGCCGGCCGGGAGGCCCGGCTCACCACCTCGACGACGCCGTGCGTCCGCCCCGCGGTCACGATGGACTCCATGACGTCGAGCACGTGGAACGCGAGGTCGCCGGAGGCCCGGTGCGGCTCCCCCGACGCGATCGCCCGCGCCATGTCGGCGAGACCGACGCCCCGTCCGGCGTCGGGGAACCCGGCGAGGACGGGCAGTTCCCGGAACGTCCGGTCCGCAGGCGCCGCGATCCGGGTCGGGTCGGAGAACCGGTTCGGGTCGGCGACCGACAGCGACCCGGCGGTGCCGTGCACCTCGAACAGCGGCGCCTCGGTCGCCCACACCTCGAACGACACCGTGAGCGTGGAGACGACCCCGCCCTCGTGCTCCAGGATCGCGACGACGTGGGTGTCGACGTCGACGGGCAGGACCTGCCCGGCGTTCGGCCCGGTCGCGACCGTGCGTTCCCGGGTCGACCGGGTGGTGCTCCCGCTGACGCGCACGACGGACCCGAAGAACGTGACGAGGCTGGTCAGGTAGTACGGGCCCATGTCCAGCAGCGGACCGCCGCCGGGCTGGTAGTAGAAGCCGGGTGCCGGGTGCCAGAGTTCGTGGCCGGGCGCGCTCCACGACACCGCGGCCGCGACGGGCGTGCCGATCCGCCCCTCGTCGAGTGCGGCGCGAGCAGTCTGCACACCGGTGCCGAGCACGGTGTCCGGCGCGCTGCCGACCCGCAGGCCCGCGGTCCGGGCGGCGGCGAGCACCGGAGATGCCTCGGTGGTGCTCAGCGCGAGCGGCTTCTCGCCGTAGACGTGCTTGCCCGCAGCGAGTGCCCGGAGTGCCACCTCGGCGTGCGCGGCCGGGACCGTCAGGTTCAACACGACGTCGACGTCGTCCGACTGCAGGAGCTCGTCGACCCCGAGGGCGTGCACGCCCTGCTCGTCGGCGACCGCCGCAGCCCGGGCGGTGTCGAGGTCGGCGACCGCGGTGAGCCGCAGGTCGGGCAGCGACGGGAACTGCTCGAGGTACTGCCGGCTGATGTTGCCGACGCCGACCATGCCGACGCGGAGGGGTGCGGCGCTCATCGGGCGGCCCACAGCAGGCCGCGCTCGATGATCGTGCGGACGGGTTGCGACTCGACGATCTCGATGCGGTGCCCGGGCGCCGAGACGAAGATCCGCCCCTTGCCCCACTGCCGGGTCCAGATCGCCGGCGAGGTGACCGGGCGGTTCCAGGCGTCCCAGCTCCGGGCCTCCTGGGTGGTGGTGGCGAGCACGTCGTCGTACTCGTCGCTGAGCACCCAGTACTGCTCGCTGACCAGGTCGAAGTCGTCGATGCCCTGCGTGATCGGGTGCTCGCGGCCGAGGTCCGTGACGTGCACCGTGTAGGGGATGTAGTTGTCGGACTGCTCGCCGACGCGCTCGGACGGGTGCTTGCCCGCGTGGTGGGCGAACTGGCCACCGATCATGTGCAGGTAGTCGGCGTTGTCCCGGTACGAGTCCGCGATGCCGCCGTGCCACCCCGCCATGCCGGTGCCGGCGAGGACGGCGCGCTGCAGGCCGTCGAACTCCTCCTTCGCGATGGTGGACATCGTGTTGACCTGCACCACGAGGTCGACCGTGTCCATCACGGCCTGGTCGGCGTAGACGGCGGTGCCCTCCTCGACACGGACGTCGAAGCCGTTGTCGCGGAGGAACGGGATGAACAGCTCGGTGGTCTCGACGGGCATGTGCCCGTCCCAACCGCCGCGGACGACGAGTGCCTGGCGTTGCATGGGTGCTGCTCCTGAGGGATCGGGGGACGGAGTGGTCATCGCGCGGGGATGGTCGTCCAGGCGCTGCCGTCGGCGGCGCTCCGCTGCACGGCGTCCAGGACGTCCTGCACGTGCAACCCCACGGCGAAGGACGGCTCGGGCTGCTGTCCGGTGGTGATCGCGGTGACGAAGTCGACGACCTCGTGGACGAACGTGTGCTCGTAGCCGATCGTGTGCCCGGTCGGCCACCAGTGCGCCATGTACGGGTGCTCCGGTTCGGTGACGAGCACCCGGCGGAACCCCTGCTCCCCCGCCGGAGCGGCCTGGTCGTACACGCGCAGTTCGTTCATGGCCTCCAGGTCGAAGGCGATCGCTCCGGTGGACCCGCTGATCTCGATGGTCAGACCGTTCTTCCGCCCGGTCGCGTACCGGGTGGCCTCGAACGAGGCGACGGTCCCGCCCGGCCGGGCCGCGCCTCCCGTCAGTCGCCCCAGGAACCACGCCGCGTCGTCGACGGTGACCCGGCCGCGCTCCTCCGAGGCCGTGCCGGACAGGCCGACGCCGTCGGCCAACAACGGGCGCTCGTGCACGAACGTCTCGAGCGTGCCACTCACGGAGCCGAGCGTCGCGCCCGTGATGTGCTCGACGAGGTCCACGGCGTGCGCGCCGATGTCGCCGAGCGAGCCGGACCCGGCGAGGGACGCGTCCAGCCGCCACGTCATCGGACCGGTAGCGTCGGTGAGCCAGTCCTGCAGGTACAGCGCACGAGCGTGGCGGACCTCGCCGATCCGGCCGGCCTGCACGAGCTGCCGGGCGAACGCGAGGGCGGGGACGCGCCGGTAGCTGAAGCCCACCATCGAGCGCACCCCGCGCGTCGCGGCCGACGAAGCGGCGGCGACCATGGCCTCCGCCTCGGCGACGGTGTTGGCGAGCGGCTTCTCGCAGAGGACGTGCTTGCCGGCCTCCAGGGCGGCGATCGCGACCTCGACGTGGGAGGACCCCGGCGAGCAGACGTCGACGACGTCGATGTCGGGGTCGTCGACGACTCGACGCCAGTCGGTCTCGGCGCGTTGCCAGCCGAAGCGGTCGCGGGCCGCCTCGGTGCGCTCGAGGTCGCGGCCGACGACGACGGTCATCTCGGGCTCCCGGTCGAGCGGGAAGAAGCGCGGTGCCACCCGCCAGGCCTGCGAGTGGGCGGCTCCCATGAAGCCGTGGCCGATCATCGCGACCCGCAACCGGTCCTCCGTCATCGCATGCTCCCTCGCATCGTGCGTCTGCGGTCGACGCTACGGACGGGCGGGTGGCCGGGACAAGCCGGACGGGAGGACCGGAAAACTTTCGTGGCCGTCTCGCGCCTGCGCGTGGCCGGGTCAGCTGCCGTCGGGTCGGTCGCCGACCTGGGGCGTCGGGTCAGACCGTACCGGCCGCCACGTCGTCCGCGGTGAGCCCGACGGTGTCGTCGACCAGCCGGACCACCACCGTGATGGTGTCGGGGCGGGGGCCGGGCTCGGCGTCCACGACGGAGCGGATGCGTTCACCGACCTCGCGCACGGTCTCCGTCGCGGGTCGAGCACCGTCGACCGCGACCTCCGCGGCGATCCGGACGGCCCCACCGCCGCGGTGGACGTCCACCATGGTCCCCGGCTGACGGAGTTCGAGCTGCGCCGCGACCGCGTCCGCCGCGACCCGCACGATCGACTTCGCCGGGAACACGTGGCTCACGCCGTCGGTCGCACGCGCGACGTCGGTCAAGCGGCGGGACAGCTCCTGGTCGTCTGCCACGGGTGCTCCTAGGGGACGTAGACGTCGTCGAAACGGACGTCGATCTGCTCGATGACGAGTTCGGTGTGACGGGTGAGCACGTCGGCCAAACGACGTCGGAGGCGGTCGGCGGTCTGCTCGGCGACCTGGCCGTAGGCGATGGCCGCGGTCAGGTCGACGGTGATCGGCGTGCCCGGGGTCGAGACGTCACCGGTCAAGGTGCACCGTCCCATCACGATCCCGCCGGTGGTGTCACCGGCGCGGCGGATGAGGTTGCGGACCGCGGCCTCGGTCAGCACGAGCCGCAGCCGCGGGTCCGGGTGGCTGACGGGGACGTCCCGTCCGGACGTGATCTCCGCCCGGATCGTGGTGAGCAGGCCGTCGATCCAGGCGTTCTCGCGGTCGGGGTCGGCGTCGGCACGACGCTGCATGGCGTCGACCGAGAGCTCGCGGAGGCGCTGCATGTTCGACAGGGCGAGACGGCAGGCGGCGGACGACTCGATGTCCGGGTCCTGGGGGGTCCGCCCGCGGTCCAGGTACTCCGCGAGCTCGTCGAAGGTGTGGCCGTCGAGGTCGGCGTCGGGCAGGACGTCGGCAGGCAGGGTCTGGTCGTCGTCGCTCATCGCCACGCCTCCATCTCCCGGAGCAGGAACTGCCGTGCCCGAGCGAGGAGCCCTCGGACCGTCGAGACGGGCAGCTCGAGCGCCTCGCTGATCTCCTGGTAGCTGTACCCGGCCGTCTCCCGCAACAGCCAGCAGCGTCGCTGGTCGGCAGGGAGCCGGTCCAACGCAGCCCACATCGCGTCGAGCTGCAGCCGCGCCTCGACGATACGCTCCGGGCTCTGAGCCGGGTCTGCGGGAGGTTCGATCTCGTCGACGTCGTCGTGGTGCCGGCGTCGGCGGAGGCGGTCGATCGCCTTCCGGGTGACGATCTGCATCATCCACGGCCGGAAGCGGGCGGGGGTGTCGAGGTCCGACAACCGACGCCATCCAGTGAGGAACGACTCCTGCACGACGTCGTCGGACTCGACGTTCGATCCGAGCATCTGTTCGGCGTAGACGCGCATCAGCGGACCGTGACGACGGGCGAGGACGGCGAAGGCCGGTACGTCGCCGTCCACGGCGCGGACGACGAGCGTCGAGTCCTCGGCGCGGCCGAGCGGGTCGTCGTCGCGCATCCTCACCTTCCGCCGGTCCAGGGGTTCGTCCGTCCGGTCGACGGCCGCATCCGAGCATGCTCCGTCGTCCCCGGACTCGCCCGCACGGATCGGATTCGTGACGGAATGCCCGGTCGGTCCGTCCAAGAAGGGGGACCTCGCGACAGGAAGCAGACGATGCACGACCGACCGACTACCGATCCCCGCTCCGTGAAACCTGTCGGACGCGCGGGACCGGACCGTGACGAGCGCTGCCCGAGCCGTTTCGACAGCTGGCACTGCGGGCTCCCGCAGGGGCACGGCGGACTGCACGTCGCCGAGGAGCCCCAGGGTCGGACCACCTGGAACGACGCCCTGGACGGCCGCGACCTCGGCTTCCTCTGACGCCCGCTTCTCGGCGCGGCCTCAGACCGTGTCGTCCGGACATCCGCACGAGCGTCGGAGGACGAGTTCGCCGGGGAACAGTTCGTGCGCGTGGTCGCGGTCGGTCGCCAGCAGACGCGTGACCGCGCTCCGCGCCATCTCGTCGACCGGCTGCCGGAAGGTCGTCAGGCCCGGCCAGGCGTACTCGGCTTCCGACGAGCCGTCGAAGGACGCGATCGCGACGTCCTGCGGCACCCGGATGCCGCGCTCGTGGAAGGCCCGCAGCACCCCGACCGCGGTCCGGTCGGACGCGACGAAGAGGGCACGTGGTCGGTGGCCCCCGTCGTGCGCACCGGTGCCGACGCGGGCCCGGTCGTCGGCGATGCGGTGTCCGGCGGCCCGACCGCCCGGACGGGTGACCTCGGCCGCCACGAACGGCCCGGCCGGCACTCCGGCCGCCGCACAGGCCTGCAGCCACCCGATGTACCGGGGCTCGGTCGGGTCGTCCTGTCCCACGAAGCCGACCGATCCGTAGCCGTGCTCGAGCAGGTGCGTCGTCGCCGCGACCGCTCCCGCGCGGAGGTCGGTGCCGAGACTCGCGACCCCGCGCTCGCGGCTGGCGACGTTGAGGGAGATCCACGGCAGCCCCACGCCGTCGAGCGCCACGCTGTCGAGCGCGGTGTCCCCCGCGAGCACCAGCACCCCGTCGATCTGGCGCGCGGCGAACTCGCGGAACCGGGCGAGCACCTCGTCCGGTCGGAACGACGTGGCCGTCGTGTACAGGGCGTACCCGCGGTCGCGGGCCGCAGCCTCCAGGGTGCTCGCGTACTCGCCGAAGAACGGGTTCGTGAAGACGGGGTCGCTGCTGCTGGGCACGAGGAAGGCGAGGGTGTCCGCGGAGCCGGAGCGGAGGGCGCGTGCGGCCTGGTTCGGTCGGTACCCGAGCTGTTCGACGGCGGCCAGCACCCGCTCCGCCGTGGCGGCGGCCACCGGTGCCGTGCCGTTCAACGTGTAGCTGACGACGGCGTCGCTCACCCCGGCGAGCCGGGCGACGTCACGTCGTGTCGCCTTCCGCGGGGCCGACGTGCCGTTCGTCATGCCCTGCTGCTCCGCACAGAGGCCGGCCCAGGGCGGCGCACACGCGGCCACGCCGCCCGACCGGTCATGCTCCGGACAGCTCGCTCCGGACCGGCAGCGGTGACCCGACGGGCACCGGGGCGTCCCCGAAATCCGGGATCGGCAGCCGCTCGCCGTCCCGCAGCGCGGACTGGAACGCGATGAGGCCGGGGAGCGTGTACCGGGCCGCGACCCAGGCGTTGACGGTGGGCAACGTGCCGCCGTCGACGGCGCGGACGAAGTCGTCGACCAGGAAGCGGTGGCTGCCCTCGTGTCCGTCCGGGGCGACGTCGAACTCGGCCGGGAGGCGCTCGGCCTCCGTCGCGTGGACCTTCGCGTGCCCGGAGCTGAACGCCTCGCGGAGGGACGGCGCGATGTCGGCCAGCAGCGGGTCGTCGGGGCCGATCGCGGGCTCCGAGGCGAGCAGGTCGGAGACGTCCTGCACGCCGTCCTTGTCCTGCCAGACCGAGGTCGCGGCGAGCTGCTCGAAGCTGCCCTCGGTGCCGAACCAGCGGAACCGGCTCTCGCGGATCGGCGACGGGTAGCCGACACGACGGAACTCGTTGATGCGCATCGAGCCCCCGCCGTCCAGCTCGAACAGTGCGGTCATGTTCGAGAAGTCGTTGTCGAACATGCTGACCTGCTTGTCGAACACCCCGTCGTCCCGGTCGTCACGCACGCCGATGCAGCTGACGCTCGTCGCGTGCCGCGGCATAGCACCGAGGACGCCACCGATCGCGTGGGTCGGGTACCACATGGGCGGGTAGCTGGCGGTGGCCTTCCAGTCGTCACCACCACTGAACTTGTAGGCGTCGTAGAACCCGAGGTCCATGTCGTGCAGGTAGTCGCCCTCGGCGTAGAACACCCGGCCGAAGGCTCCCTGTTCGGCCTTCTGCCGCGCGAAGACCGTCGCCGGGTTGTACTGGCTCGTCTCGCCCATCATGTAGGTCAGCCCGGTCGCGCTGACCAGGTCGATGACCTCGGCGATCTCCTCCCGCGTCACGGCCATCGGCACCGCCGAGTACACGTGCTTGCCGGCCTGCAGCGCGCGGGCGACGATCGGCCCGTGCGTCCAGCGCTGTGTGAACACGGCGACCGCGTCGATCGCGGGGTCGGCGAGCATCGAGTCCAGGTCGGCGTACGTGCCGGCGAGACCGAGGTCCTCGACCAGCCGCTGCGCGCGGCCCTCGATGACGTCGGTGGCGTACACGGCCGAGATGCCGGGGTGCAGCTGGAACAGGGCGGCGAAGTGGGACGAGAACTGGCCGGCACCGACCATGCCGAGGGTGAACGTCATGTGCTGTCCTCCTGTGCGTCGTTGCACGCCGCCGGGTCGACGGAGCGTCCAGCAAGTGTGCGGCGAGGGTTTACTCGTGTCAACTGTCAATGGGATCCCCTGACCAGCCGAGCGGCGACGAGCATCACTGGGGTAACACCGCCGCGGCTCGCGCCCGTTCCACCACCGCACGGATCACGTGCGTCTTCGCGTCCGCGTAGTCGTTCATGTCGTCCCACGTCCCGCTGAGCAGCGCCCGCTTCGTCGCCTCGTACAGCGCTCGGTCGTCCGGGTCCGTCCGCAGCCGGTCGCGGAGCAGCAGGTAGTCGTCGACCGCCGTCGCACCACGTCCGTAGACGTGCACGTGCACGTCTCGCGTCGGCGTCCGCACCAGACGGTGGCCGGGCTCACGCACCCGCAGCTCGTACCCGGCCCTCAGGAGCGGCCCGAGGTACGCGGACTCGTCGGTGACGTCCGGCACGACGACGACGAGGTCGACGATCGGTTTGGCGGCGAGGCCCGGCACCGAGGTCGACCCGATGTGCTCGACCTGCACGTCGAGCGGTGCGACCGCGCGGAGGATCCGCTCCCGGTGCTCCGCGAACGTCACTCCCCAGGCCGGGTCGTGTTCGTGCAGTCCGACACGCAGCGCCTCGGGTCCGCCCACGATCTCGACGGTGGTCACGTCACGGCGCTCGACGGCGGTCGCGTCGCGACGGACGGGAGGCTCGTCCCCCGCCCCGACCCCGGGTGCGGCCGTCGAGTCGCGGACCACGAGCGTCGTGGCGAGCTCGACCCGGACCGGCTCGTCCGGCGCACCACTGGCGTGCCCGTCCGTGCCCACGTCGGCGTGCTGGCGCAGCGCCATCCGCGTGGCCCGCAGCGCCATCCGCGTGGCCCGCTCCGCCATCTCCCGCAGGGGCTGCCGGATCGTCGTCAGCGCGGGTCGTGCCCATCGTGCGGGAGCGACGTCGTCGAACCCGACGACGGACAGGTCCCCCGGCACCCGGAGCCCGAGCGACCGGGCGGCGTCGAGCACGCCGAGGGCCTGCAGGTCGTTGCCGGTGACGATCGCCGTCGGCCGGGGAACGGCGGCCAGCAGTTCACGGGCGGCACGTTCGCCGTCCTCGCGGCTGAACCGGGCGACGACGACGGACGGACCGTGTGTGCCGGACGGGTCGGGCGTGACGGAGGTGCGGCGCGCCTCCAGTCCGGCTGCGGCGAGCGCCGCACGGTGTCCTGCCAGCCGGTCGACCGCGCAGGCCATGTCGATCGGCCCGGCGATCGCCGCGATGTGGGCGTGCCCGAGGTCCAGCAGGTGCTGCGTCGCAGCCGCTCCCCCGGCGGTGTTGGTCGCACCGACGACGGGGACGTCGGCGGGCGGGTCGCCGACCGGGTCGACGACCGTGAACGGGATGCCGCGAGCGCGGAGCTGGTCCCGACGGCCAGCGGTGAGTGCCGAGAACTGCAGCACGATCGCCGCGGGTCGTCGGTGCAGGACGCCGGTGATCCAGTCCTGGCCGACGGCGTGGTCCGGGCCGAGCGCGGAGAGGGACAGCGCGTACCCGTGCTCCCGCGCGACGGACTCGACCCCACGGACGATCTCGATCGACCACTCGCTGGCCAGGTCCTCGACGACGAGCTCGACGAGCGACCCGGGACCGGGCGGGGTGTCGCGCTGGGCGTAGCCGGAGCCGGCGAGCAGGCGTTCGACGCGCTCCCGGGTGGGTTCGGAGACGCCGGAGCGGCCGTTGAGGACCTTCGACACGGTGGCCAGGGACACCGACGCCTGGCGCGCGATGGCCTCGAGCGTGGGGCGGGAGCCGGACCGTTCCGCGGGGTCGATGGACATGTGCCGAGTATCCCAGGGCCGATCGGAGCGCTGGAGGCCGCGCGGCGGATCTGTGGAGGAGTGCCGGTACCGACAGGCCGGCGCGGGCTGGCTGCGCGACCACGTCGGTCTCGCCGAGCAGCTCGACGGTGTGCCCCGCATCCGCCGGGCAGCGCAGCCGGAGCGCGTGCGGGGCAGGTGCCGGGACCCGTGGCCCGAGGACTGGGGCGCGCGGACCGACCCTCACCGCCGGGATACTGCCGGTGCACAGCCCCGTCCATCCGGGGGGCTCACGACGAACCGAGGCTGCGATGACCACCGATGCCCGCTCCGCCGGAAGCGCCGACGAGATCGACGCCGACACCGCGATCGCGCCCGACACCGAGTCCAGAGCCGACAACGACCCCGCTGTCGACGACCACCTGGAGCAGGCCCGGCTCCGTGCGCACATCGCCGCGGTCACGATCGAGCTGATCCGGACCGGTGAGACGCTGCGGCCGGACAGCGCTGCGGTGTCCGAAGCCGCCGGCGTCGATCAGGAGGTGGTGCAACGACAGTTCCCGACCTGGGAGAGCCTGGTCGCGGTCGCGGTGATGCGGTGGCACGAGGGCCGGATCGCACCGCTGCTCGCGACGGCCGGTGGTGGTGGCGCCGTCGTGTTCCTGGAGCGCCTGATCGCGGCGAACCTGGCGGACCCGCGGATGATGCGACTGCTCGTGAGCACGCTGACGGCCGGTGCCGACGCGGCGAACCCGGCGGCGCCGTTCTACCGCAACCAGTACGCCGGGTTCCACCGGACCGTGCGCGGACTGTTCGAACAGGACGTCCTCGCCGGCCGCGAACCCGCGACCATCGATCCGAGGCGCGCGGCCGACCAGCTGCTCGCGCTCTACGAGGGACTGCAGCTCCAGGGCATGCTGCGGGATGGTCTCGACGTCTTGGCCGCGTTCCGCGACGTGACCGGACGGCTCCGTCGCGGCTGGGCGGCCGGTGTCGGCGGGGAGGCCGCCGACGGGGTCTACGACATCTGACCGCCGGACGGGAGGTGCGGCTCGGGCCCGGCCCCGGCCTCCAGCCCGACCGGGGGTTGCGCTCGGCCCCCTCGTCGCATATGTTCTCGCTGACAACAAATCCGCTCGACGACGATCGGCAGACCCCCATGGCAGTGCAGCCCACCCGCGACGACAAGTTCTCCTTCGGTCTCTGGACCGTCGGTTACAACGGCTCGGACCCCTTCGGCGGCCCGACGCGCCCCCAGCTCGACGTGGTCGAAGCGGTCGAGAAGCTCGACGAGCTCGGCGCCTACGGCCTCACCTTCCACGACGACGACCTCTTCGCGTTCGGCTCGACCGACGCCGAGCGGCAGACCCAGATCGACCGCCTCAAGGGCGCGCTGGAGTCGACCGGCCTCGTCGTCCCGATGGTGACCACGAACCTCTTCTCCGCCCCGGTCTTCAAGGACGGCGGCTTCACCTCGAACGACCGCGAGGTCCGCCGTTTCGCCCTCCGCAAGGTGCTGCGCAACGTCGACCTCGCCGCCGAGCTCGGTGCCGAGACCTTCGTCATGTGGGGTGGCCGCGAAGGCGCCGAGTACGACGCCGCCAAGGACGTCCAGGCCGCGCTCGAGCGCTACCGCGAGGCCGTCAACCTCCTCGCCCAGTACGTCACCGACAAGGGCTACGGCATCAGATTCGCCATCGAGCCGAAGCCGAACGAGCCCCGCGGCGACATCCTGCTGCCGACGCTCGGCCACGCGATCGCCTTCATCGACACCCTCGAGCGCCCGGAGCTCTTCGGCGTGAACCCCGAGGTCGGCCACGAGCAGATGGCCGGCCTGAACTTCACCGCCGGCATTGCCCAGGCGCTGTACTCCGGCAAGCTCTTCCACATCGACCTCAACGGTCAGCGCGGGATCAAGTACGACCAGGACCTCGTCTTCGGTCACGGCGACCTGCAGAACGCCTTCTCGCTCGTCGACCTGCTCGAGCACGGCGCCCCGCAGGGTGGCCGCGCGTACGACGGCCCGCGTCACTTCGACTACAAGCCGTCCCGTACCGAGGACATCACCGGCGTCTGGGACTCGGCCGCCGCGAACATGCGCATGTACCTGCTCCTCAAGGAGCGCGCGCAGGCCTTCCGCGCCGACCCCGAGGTCCAGGCAGCGCTCGAGGCCGCCAAGGTCACCGAGCTCGCCAAGCCGACGCTGAACGAGGGCGAGAGCTACGACGCGTTCCTCGCCGACACCTCGGCGTACGAGGACTTCGACGCCGACGCGTACTTCGGCGGCAAGGGCTTCGGCTTCGTCAAGCTGCAGCAGCTCGCGATCGAGCACCTCATGGGCGCTCGTGGCTGATCTCGCCTCCAGCGCGACCGACCCCGGCGATGAGGACCTCCTCGTCGCCGGGGTCGACTCGTCCACGCAGTCCTGCAAGGTCGTCGTCCGCCGGGCCGCCACCGGCGAGGTCGTCCGGACCGGACGCGCCGCCCACCCCGACGGCACCGAGGTCGACCCGGCCGCCTGGTGGGACGCCCTCGGCGTCGCCGTCGCCGACGCCGGCGGGCTCGACGACGTCGCCGCGATCGGCATCGGCGGCCAGCAGCACGGCATGGTCGTGCTCGACTCCGCCGGTCGCGTGATCCGCCCGGCGCTGCTGTGGAACGACGTCCGCAGCGCGGCCGCCGCCGCCGAGATGGTCGAGGACCTCGGACGGGAGGCATGGGTCGCCCGCACGGGTCTCGTCCCGGTGGCATCGTTCACGGCCACGAAGCTCCGCTGGCTCCGCGACGCCGAGCCGGAGCACGCGGCCCGCGTGGCCGCCGTCGCGCTGCCGCACGACTGGCTGTCCTGGCGCCTCCGCGGCTACGGCCCGGCGGACGAGAGCTCCCTCGGCCCGGACCTGGACGCCCTGGCGACCGACGGTTCGGACGCCAGCGGCACCGCCTACTGGGACCCGGCACGCCGTGAGTACGACCCGGAGCTGTTCGAACTCGCCCTGGGCCGTCCGCTGCGCGGAGCCGAGACCGGTGACGACGGCGACGCGGTGATCGTGCCGCGCGTGGTCGCGCCGTCCGAGGCGATGGGCACGCTCGAGCAGGACGTCGACCTGCCGGGCGGTGCGCGGGCCCCGCGCGGGCTCGTCGTCACGGCGGGCGCGGGCGACAACGCGGGCGCCGCACTCGGCCTCGGCCTGGCGGCGGGCGACGTCGCGGTGTCCCTCGGGACGAGCGGCACGGTGTTCGGCGTGACCGACACCGCGATCGAGGACCCGACGGGCACGGTCGCGGGTTTCGCGGACGCCACGGGTACCCGGCTGCCGATCGTCACGACGCTCAACGCGGCACGGGTACTCGAGGTGATCGGCGGCCTGCTGGGCGTCGACCACGCCGAACTCGGTCGACTGGCACTGCAGGCGCCGGCCGGTGCTGACGGGCTCGTCCTGGTGCCGTACTTCGTCGGCGAGCGCACCCCGAACCGGCCGGACGCCACCGCCTCGCTGCTCGGTATGACGCCCGGCACGACGGACCGGGCGCACCTGGCCCGCGCCGCGGTGGAGGGCATGCTCTGCGCCCTCGCCGACGGCCTGGCCGCGGTCGAGCGGACCGGCGTCACCGTGGAACGGCTGCTGCTCATCGGTGGGGCCGCGCAGAACGAGGCCGTCCGCGTCGTCGCAGCGCAGGTCTTCGGCCGCGAGGTCCTGGTGCCCGAGCCGGGGGAGTACGTCGCCGCGGGCGCTGCGCGACAGGCGGCGTGGGTCGTCACCGGGGAGCTCCCCGGCTGGTCGATCCCGACGACGTCGATCCCGGCGGACCCGCACCCCGAGGTGCTCGAGCGGTACCGCGCCGCCGTCGGCTGACCGCACCGCGTCGACTGACCGCAAAACGCAACGTCGGCGTCGAGACGCAACGCGATCGCGTTGCGGGACGCCGCCGACGTTGCGTTTTGCGACCGCCGCTCAGTCCGGCCGCGGCGCGGGCTTCGACCGGACGTGGGCCCGCTCCCCCTGCGGCCCGTACAGGCAGAGCACCTCGGTCACCTGCGTCGAGACGTTGCCGACCCAGTGGGGGGTGTGGGTGTCGAACTCCGCGACCTCGCCCGGGCCGAGGTCGAACACCTCGTCGCCGAGCACCAGCCGGAGTCGGCCGGACAGCACGTAGAGCCACTCGTAGCCCTCGTGGGTCTTCAATGTCGTGTCCGAGCCGTGGTCGTTCGGCTCGATGAGCTGCTTGAACGACCGCACTCCCCCGGTCCGCTTCGTCAGCGGGATCACGACACGGCGACCGTGTCGCTCGGGCTTGAGATGCACCCGCGGGTCCCCGGTCGGCGGCGCCCCGACCAGGTCGTCGAGCGGCACCTGGTACGCCCGCGCCAACGGCAGCAGCAGTTCCAGGGTGGGCTTCCGCTGTCCGGACTCCAGCCGCGACAGGGTGCTCACCGAGATGCCGGTCCGCTCCGCGAGTGCTGCGAGCGTGACGTCCTGCCGGGTGCGGAGCGCCCGGAGTCGCGGGCCGACCGCATCGACGACGTCAGCCGTCGTCGGTTCGGTGGGGCGCGCCTCCCGATCGGATGTCATGCCGCCGATCTTGCCACAACGGCAACAGCACTTGCCACTTCGATCCCGGGCGACCGAAGATCGCCGCATGTCTGAACACTTCGACGTCATCGTGGTCGGCGGCGGCCCCGCCGGCCTGTCTGCTGCACTCATCCTGGGGCGCTCGCGCCGCTCCGTCCTGGTCGTCGATGCGGGTGAACCCCGCAACGCCCCTGCCGAAGGCGTCCACAACCTGCTGGGGCAGGAGGGCACCGCACCCCGCGACCTCGTCCGCATCGGCCGACAGGAAGTTGCCCGCTACGGGGTCACCGTCACGGACGGGAGGGTCGTGGCCGCGTCCGCCACGCCCGTCACCGACGACGACGCGCTGGGGTTCCGGCTCACCCTGGACTCCGGCGAGGTCGTCACTGCCCGCCGCGTGGTCGTGGCCGGCGGTGCGGTCGACGTGCTGCCCGACGTCCCCGGCCTCGCGGAGCAGTGGGGCCGCGGAGTCGTGCACTGCCCGTTCTGCCACGGGTGGGAGGTCCGCGACCGACGGATCGGGGTCCTCGTCACGACCGCCGCCGGTGCACATCAGGTGCAGATGTTCCGGGCGCTGAGCGACGACGTCACGGCCTTCGTGACGGATCCCGACCTGCTCGACGACACCGTCCTGGCCGGCTTCGCCGCTCGTGGCATCCGGGTGGTGCGGACCCCGGTCGTCCGCGTGCTCTCCGAGGGGGACGCACTGTCCGGGGTCGAGCTGGCGGACGGGACCGTCGTCGAACTCGATGCCCTGGCCGCAGCGAGCCGGGTCGAGGCCCGGGTCGAGTGGGCCGCGGGACTCGGGCTGACGCCGGTCGACCAGGAGGCCAACGGCGTGCTGTTCGGCCGGGTGCTCGCGGTCGACGGGGCCGGGCAGACCGAGGTCGCCGGTGTCTTCGCCGCCGGCAACGCGGCGAACGCGATGCTCACGGTGGTCGCCTCGGCCGCGGCGGGGTCACAGACCGGGGCCATGGTGCACGGCGACCTGCTGCGGGCGGAGGTCGCGGCAGCCATCAGTGCCGGTACCGGTACCGGTACGGCACGCTGATGCTCAGCGCAGCGGGGTGAGCGTGCTCTCGAGGAGCAGGTCCTTCGCCGGCCCGCGCGCGTGCCAGCGGACGCTCCACCGGTCGGTCGTCCCGACGAGCAGGCCCGTGTAGTCGTCGGGGGCGCAGGCGTGCTCGACCTGCGAGCCCCACACCCAGTCGTGGAACGGACGGCCGTCGGCGAAGAACACCCGCCACGGGCCGTCCGGACCGCAGCCGTCCGGGCCGCGTCGGACCGTCAGCGTCCGCCACACCGGGGTCGTGCGGTCACCGAGGACCATCGTGCCGGTCTCGTGCCAGCGCACCGTGTCGTCGTCGACCGCGGTGAGCTCGGTCGTGCCGGTGACGGTGCCGCGCAGGTCGGCGAGCCGCTCGTGCACCCTCCGCCCGAGCGCCCACCGGCCGAGCAGGTCGGTGGGCGTGAGTGCGTCCGTCACTCGACCCGGTAGCCGGCCTGGGCGGCCAGCAGCGGAGCGAGCGTGAACAACTGCTCGCCGCCGATCGTCGCGCCGCGCATGCCGTCCAGTCGCTCGAGTCGGTCGAGGTCGGCGCCGCGCAGGTCGACGTCCTCGATGCGGGTGTCCGTGCCCGCGAACTCGCGGACGGTGCTGCCCGGGAACGAGACCCGCAGCAGTCGGGCGTCGGCGATGTCGATCTCGTCGACGACGCAGTCGCGGAAGACCACGTCGGTCAGCGTCGAGGCGCGGAGGTTGACGAATCCGAGCTTCATGCCGACGAACTCGACGCTGGCCAACGAGCTGTCGTGCAGTTCAGCCGAGCCGACACGGCCGCCCGCGATCCGGACCTCCCGCCAGGAGCTGCTGACGGCACGGAGCACCGGGGCGTCGAGGACCTCGACGACGCTGTCCCGGATCCGGAAGCCGCGCAGCTCCGCGTCACCGGCACGGAGGGTCTCGATGACGCACTCCTCGACCTCCAGGTCGGGCAGCCGTTCACCGGACAGGTCGAGGACGCCGATGCGCTTGCCCTCGATGCGGTCGCCGGTCAGGACGTCGCTGGGGCCGGGCGTCCAGTCCTCGAGGTCCGTCGGTCCAGTGAGGGTGATGCGGGGCGCCGTGACGCCGGTCTTCCGTGCCATGCGCCCAGTCTGCCGCGGACGGCAGGCCACCGCCGACGGGCCCGTCAGTCTTCGGGCTCGTCCGAGCGTGCGGCTGCACGCAGGGCGTCGGCCATCCGACCGGTGAAGTCGATGAACAGTTCGAAGGACTCGGGTGCCACCGCGCTCTCGAGCACCCCGCGGTAGGCGGCCCGCACGGAACCGAGGACCGCGACCGCGTCGAGCGTGAGCTCGATGCGGACGCTGCGTCGGTCATCGGGGTTCCGGACGCGGTCGAGGAGTCCCTGCCGGGTGAGCCGGTCGAGGAGCGCGGTCACAGCCCCGGTCCCCATCTCGAGGTACCCGCCGAGCTCCTTCGGCGTGCGGTCGTCGTCGACCGCTCCGAGGAACTGCAGCGCGCGGAGGTCGACCGGGTTCAGGCCGTGCCGGACGGCGAGGTGCTGCATGAGGTGCGCGTGCTCGACCTGTGCGCCGTAGAGGGTCGCCACGGCCTCGTCGAGGAGACGGTCGAAGTCGGCGGTCGAGGGGCGCCGAGGAGGTGCGGTCACAAGGCGACCCTAGTCGACATCCGTTCATCACTAAGATTGACAAACTCGAAAATCGAGGCGTACAGTCGCAGATGCCTCGAAAATCGAGGTGACATGATCAGGATGGAACCCGGAAATGCGTCGCCCTACCCGCACCCTCGCTCGCCTCGGCACCCTCGCCGTGATCCCCGCCGCGCTGCTCGCCGCCGGTGTGGCCGTCTCCACGGCGAGCTACTCGGCCTTCTCGGCGACCTCGTCCGACGGTGCCGACAACTGGTCGATGGGCACGGTCGCGCTGACGAACGACGCCTCGAACGGCGCGTTGTTCTCCGCGTCGAACCTCAAGCCCGGGTCCACCGGCACGAACTGCATCGCGGTGACCTCGAGCGGCAGCCTGCCGAGCGCCGTCCGCATGTACGCGAAGGACGTCACCCAGACCAAGGCCCTGGCCTCGTCCGTGACCCTGCAGGTCAAGCAGGGCACCGGCGGCGGCTACGGCACCTGCGACGGGTTCACCGCGGCGACGGGCACCGACGGCACCCTCTACGACGGGTCGCTCGCGACCTTCGCGTCGACCCGGAAGGACTACGCGTCCGGTCTCGGCACCTGGAAGACCGCGGGCACCAAGCCCGAGACGCGGACCTTCCAGATCACCTACACCGTCTCCCCCGACGCGCCGGCGACGCTGATGGGCGCCACCGCCAGCCTCGGCTTCACCTGGGAAGCCCAGAACCTCTAGTCCCCGCCCACACCGCACGCCCACCGGACAGGAGGATCGGGATGCGCTCGTCGTCATGGCTCCGGTTCACGGTCGTGCTCGCCGCTCGTGGCGTCATCGCCGCGCTCGTCGGCGTCGTGTTCTGGGGCATCGCTCCGCTCGCACTCGGATGGCACACCACCACCGTGATGACGGGCTCCATGCAACCCACCCTGCTGCCCGGTGACGTCGTCGTGAGCAAGCCGGTCCCGGCCCACGACGTCCGAGCGGGTCAGGTGCTGCTCTTCCCGGACCCAGACCACACCGGGGTGCTGCGCCTGCACCGGCTCCAGGACGTGGACGCCCACGGCGACCTCGTCACCAAGGGCGACGCCAACCCGGAGCCGGACTCGACCGCCGTCGCGCGGTCCTCGGTCGTCGGGGTCGGGTACCTGCGTGTCCCGCTCGTCGGGCTCCCGGTCGTCTGGGCCGCGGAGCACCGGACCGTGCCCCTCGTCGCGCTGGCCGCCGGCATCGTCGTGCTCGCCGGGTTCGCCGTGGTGCCCGCCGTGCGCACCCGTACCGACTCCCCGACCGACCGGCTCCCACGCCACGGCCGTCACCGCGCCGCACGTCCGCGCCGCGCCCGCACCCGCCCCCGCGCCCGCGCCCGCGCCCGCGCCCGGACCGTCGTGGTCGCGGCGACGGTGTGCGCCGTCGTCGGGGTCGCGCTGCCCGCACCCGCAGCGGCAGCGGCAGCGGCCTTCGCAGCGGCCACGACCACCGGGACCAGCTCGATCACCACCGCGGTCGCCACCCCGGTGACCGGGCTCACCTGCGTGAACGTCGGCAACGCCGCGGCCGACGTGGGGTGGGCCTACTCCGGGGTCGCACCCGAACGCTTCACGGTCCTGGTCGACGGGGCCGCGAGCGGGATCAGCACCGCGGCCCGCGCGCGGGACGTCACGCTCGGCGCATCGGACTTCTTCGTCTGGAAGACTTCGACCATCAGCGTGCGCACCGACCTCACCGACACGTGGACGGCCACGTCGTCGTCCACCGTGCGGATCACCACGATCCGCCTGTTCGGACTCGGCCGCACCTCCTGCGCCCGCTGACCGCACGGACCATCGGCGGTCGGCGACGGCATCCGCCGTGTCCGGCCCACCTCAGGTGCCGGTGCGGTCCTGCGGCGGCCGGGATCCGCGTTCGACGCCACGAGTGCGCCGCCGCCGTCCCGGGGATGCCGGTCGTGGCGGAGGTCATGGGAACGACGCGGTGCCGGTCGGCGTCGTGGCAGCCGGGAGCGCGGGTTCCCAAAGGTCCCGAACACCGGCAGGTGCGTCAGTGAGTCGACTCAGCGCCCGGCGTTGTAGTGGCCCGTGACCTGCGTGGCGGAGAGCACCGAGCTGTACACGGCAGCGAACCGCATCGAGCCGGCGAAGTAGTAGTTGCCGGCACCCGGCCACCCGGTGATCGTGTCGTAGCCGACGCGGAAGTACCCGCTCGCGTTCTCCGGGGCGGTGAAGGCAGCGTTCGAGGCCACCAGGGCCCCGTCGGCGTACAGCCGCATCCCGGTCGTGGCCGACATCGTGGCGACGACGTGGTGCCATGCGCCGTCGCTGTAGGCCTTGGGCGACGTGACGACCTGTGTGGTGTTGTTGTACGAGCCGAAGACGAGCTGCCCGCTGGTGTTGAGGTACACCTGGCGGTCGTGCTGCCCGGAGGCGGCGACCTGGTTGCTGCCGAAGCCGATGAGCAGTCCGCCGGCGACGGTGGTGCGGAACCACACCTCTTCGCTGAAGGTGGTCGGGTTGCGGTACATCGTCGGAGTGGAGACGAAGCTGGTCGACCCGTCCAGGACGTACGCGCCGCCGGCGTCGCGAGGGCAGGCCTTCGGGGTCGCCGTCGTCGAGGCCATCGATCCCTGGTAGGTGCCGTTCGCGCCCTTGCCGGAGTCGTCGACGGCGGTCTTCGCGCCGGCGGCCTCGGCGAGCTGGTAGGTGAACAGGGCGTTGGCGTTCTCCGCGTCGACGGCACTCGCGCAGGTGAAGTAGCTGGCGGTGCCGGCACTGTTGGACCCGTTGGTCACCTTCGCGGTGAACGCGGACCGGGTCGGCGCGAACTGGTTGAGCACGATGACGACGGCCAGGGCGACGACCAGCAGGACGGCGACGACCTTGCCGTCACGGAGTCGGTGCAGGTTCACGCGGCACGCACCGTCTCGACGCGGCCGATCGCCAGGCAGAACAGCAGCGGCAGCAGGCAGGCGGCGATGAGCGCGGCCCAGCCGATCGGGTCGAGGTCGATGTTCGACATGAGCTGGTACTGCCCGTTGTGGGTGAGCTCGTGGATGGTGATGCGGCCCACTTCGCCGTCGACCAGGTGCACGGTGTTGCCGCCGACCGCGTCGATGCGGACGGGGAACATGCCCGAGGACACCACGGTCGCCTCGACGCTGCCCTTCGCCGACGTGTTCGAGATCGTCGTGACGTTGACGAACGGCTTGAGCACGAACGCCGCGTACGAGACGGTGAGGGAGCTGCCGGCGATGCGCAGGCTGCCGCGGGTGACCCGGTCGGTGAAGACGCTGGTCAGGGCCCAGATGAGGAGCGTGCCGACCAGGAGGATCGGGGCGGCCCGGAAGAGCCAGCCCAGGTGCGGGACGAGCAGGACCGGGGCGCCGACCAGGTTCTCCTGCGTGAGCGTCCACGGGTCCTGAGCGCCGTTGACGTCGCCGCGGGCGTGGATGCCGCCGTCGGGGTCGATCGCGACGATGCGGTGCGTGTAGGTGACGTCGGGGTTCGCGGCAGTCCGGTAGGACACGATGTCGCCGACCCGGAGGGACGACGCCTGCACCGGCATGTCGAGGACGAGCGTGCCGACCGGGGCGGCTTCACCCATCGACGGGGTCTCGACGACGAACCAGCGGCCGCCGTTGGTGAGGAACAGGACCGCAGCGGTGAGGAGGAGCGCCGCGATCGCGGCGACCGACCAGGCGAGGACGGTCTCGGAGCGGCTGACCGCACGTCCGCCGAGGAGCGGCCGCGGGAGGGTCCCGCTGAGCGGGATGGCCGAGGTGAGGCTCATGTGCTGCTCCGTCCTGGTCGGTGGTGGTCAAGGGGAATGGCGACGCTCGACCGTAGGGGGGTCAGTCGAGCGTCGCCGGTCTGAGGTTGGTCGGATCAGGCGGTGAAGGTCCAGGTCATCGGCACCGAGGCGGCGAGGCCCTGGTAGGTGTTGCCGGCCGAGGAGTCGAGGGTGACCGCGAAGTTGAAGGGGACGCTCGCACCGGCGGCGGGAGCGGTGGGCAGCGTGATCGCGGCGCCGCCCTTGAAGCTGGCGAGGGTGCCGGAGAAGACGCTGGTGGAGCCGGAGGTGACCACGAGGTTCATCTTCGCGCAGAGGTCGGTCGCGGTGCCGTTCGACGTGCCGTTGGCGCTCTGCGTGCAGGTGGCGCCCGGGGTCAGCGTGAAGGTGCTGGCGGCGGCGGTACCGGTGTTCTTGATGGTGATCGGGGTGTTGACCGTGTTGCCCGGGGTCATCGTCGTGCTGCCACCGAACTTGTTGATGGTCGAGCAGGTCGCGGCGTTGGTCGAGACCGAGCCGCCGTCGGTGCTGAGGCAGGTGACGGACGCGTTGGCGTTCTGCTCCTGCATGATCAACGTGCCGCTGGCGGCGGTGTTGCTGCTGTTGGTGATGCTCGCGGCGAACCCGGAGAGGGTGCCGGTGAGCGAGAGGGAGAGGAGCACGGCGGCGAAGATGCCCGCGAGGAGCGCCACGGGTGCGAAACGGATGCGCTTCAGCGGGGAGGTGCGGAGCTGGTTGGACACGGGGTACCTCGATGTTCGTGGATGGTCTCTTTCGCAATCTCCGTTCGGCCGATTGCTCAATGATTAAGATAGTCATCGGTTCAACAACATGGAACCGCCGCAAGGCCCCCAGAGCGGGGGACACCGCGGACGGGAGGCGCATCGACGCCCGGCGCACCGGTAATCTCCCGCAACGAGAGAGATCTGGAGACCAGCCCGTGAGTGAGCAGGACGAGCACGACGCGACGGACCTGACGGCCGCGTTCGACGCCGTCGTCCGCGCCAACGCGAGCCTGGTCGCGCAGCTCAGCGCCCGCGCCGGCGTGCACGAGAGTGGCCTCCGCGCCCTCGTGCTCATCAGTGACACCGGCTACTCCACCCCCACCGAGGTCGCCGGGTTCCTCGGGTTGACCTCCGGCGCGGTGACGAACATGGTCGACCGGCTGTCCGCCGCAGGGCTGCTCGAGCGCACACCGAACCCGTCCGACCGGCGCGGGTCGCTGCTGCGTCTGCGGCCCGCCGGCGAGGACGTCGTCGCGGACTACCGGGAGCGCTACGCCGCCATGCTGCGCGCGGTCGACTCCGGCCACCGCGGGGACCTGCACGCGGTCCTCAACGACCTGGCGACCGGCCTGTTCCAGCAGGCCGCGACTGCCGACCCGGCGACACCGGCCTCCGCGAGCTGAATGAACGGGCGCCGCTGTCGACCGCGGCGCCCGTTCTCCGTCCGGAACGGTCAGATGCCCGTCGTGCTCCGGATCCACGACGACGCCTGCGCCAGCAGGGCCTGGTTCGACCCCGCGCGGGTGTTCGCGCCCGGGTCGGCGCTGTCGCCGGTGGAGCACGTGGCGACGACCTTGCCGTTGACGATGAGCGGCCCGCCCGAGTCGCCGTGGTTCGAGGCCCCCGAGACGCCCGTCACGTGCTGGGCCCGGCCTCCGAACGCGTCGGTGCTCGCCTCGGTCAGGGACACGGACGCCTCAGCCCCGCAACGGCGGCGACGCCGCCACACCGTGCTCGTCCGCGAACCCGGCCACCAGGTCACGCATCGCGTCCTCGGCACTGTGCCGTGCCTCCCAACCGAGCACCTCGCGCGCCCGGTCGGTGCGCATGATCGGCACGCCGGCCGCGATGTCCACCCAGCCGGCATCGGTGGGCTGCAGGCGCAGCCGCCAGGTCAGCGTGACGAGCCCGCGGACCAGACCGAGTGGCACGCGGACCGCTCCGAGCATCCCGAACACCCGCGCCATCCGCGGCGGCGTGAGCACGGGCGCGGCGGCGATGTTGAACGCCCCCCGGGCCTTCCGGTCGATCGCCCGCCAGTACGCGTCGGCGAGGTCGTCGGCATGGACGGCCTGGAACACGAACGGGTACGGCAGCGGCAACACCGCCCAGCGGATCCAGCGGACGATCCGCATCGGCACGAGGTGCCCGAGGAACAGGCCACGGATCTCGGCGGCGGCGTCACGCTGGAACACCAGGCCGGGGCGCAGTCGGGTCACGACGACGTCCGGGTGCTCGCGCTCGAAGACGTCCATCGCGCGCTCGTTCTCGGCCTTGTGGATCGAGTAGGTGGCGGTCGGGATGCCGTCGGCGGGCCAGGTCTCGTCCACCGGGGTGCGCTTGCCGTCGGCGTCGACCCCGCGGTAGGCACCGACCGAGGACGCGACGACGACCTGCGGCACGCCCGCGGCCGCGACGGCGGCCAGGACGTTCGCGGTGCCGGTCACGTCGGTGCGGTGCTGGGCCGGGATGTCGTGCGTCGGCTGCAGCGCCCACGCCAGGTGGACGACGGCGTCGGCGCCGCGGAAGACCGCCGTCAGCCGGTCGATCGCGTCCGGGGCGCCGACGTCGACGGTGTGCCAGAGCGCGCTGTCGTACGGCTGGGCGCGCAGGTCCGGCCGTCGGCGCGCGACCCCGACGACGTCGGCGCCGGCGTCCCGGAAGCGGCGGAGCAGCGCGGTCCCGACGTTCCCGGTGGCGCCGACGACGACGATCCTGGTCATGCCGCGGCCGGGGTACCTGCGGGCAGTGCGGGATCGAGGACGACCTTGATGCAGTCGTCCTCCTTCTTCTGGAAGACCTCGTACATGTGCGGGGCGTCCTCGAGCGAGACCCGGTGGGTCGTCAGGTCGAGGGTGCCGAGCGGGTCGGACGGGTCCTCGACGAGCGGCATGATGTCGTCGATCCAACGCTTCACGTTGCACTGGCCTTCGCGGATGGTGATCTGCTTGTCGAACAGCGTCATCATCGGCATCGGATCGGCCATGCCGCCGTAGACACCGCTCAGCGAGACGGTGCCGCCGCGACGGACCAGGTCGATCGCGGTGTGCACGGCGTCCAGGCGGTCGACACCGGCGGTCTCGATGGCCTTCTGCGCGAGCTTGTCGGGCAGCAGGCCGGCGGCGCGCTGGGCGAACCCGGCGACGGGGTTGCCGTGCGCCTCCATGCCGACTCCGTCGACGACGGCGTCCGGGCCACGGCCGTCGGTCAGGTCGACGAGCTCGGCGACGAGGTCCTTCGACAGGTCGAACGTCTCAATGTCGTACTTCGCCGCGAGGTCACGACGGACCTGCTCCGGCTCGACGGCGAGCACGCGGTAGCCCAGGTGCTTGCCGATGCGGGCGGCGAACTGCCCCACCGGGCCGAGTCCGAGGACCGCGAGCGTGCCGCCCTCGGGGACGTCGGCGTACTGCACGGCCTGCCACGCGGTCGGCAGGATGTCGCTCAGGAACAGCCACTGGTCGTCGGCACCGGTGTCGGGCACCTTGATGGGACCGTAGTCGGCGTGCGGCACACGCAGGTACTCGGCCTGACCACCGGGGACCTGGCCGTACATCTTGGTGTAGCCGAAGAGGGCGGCTCCGCTGCCGTACGCGGTCACCTGGGTGGTCTCGCACTGGGACTGCAGCCCACGCTGGCACATGTAGCAGTGCCCGCAGGAGATGTTGAAGGGGACGACGACACGGTCGCCGACCTTGAGGTTCGTGACGGCCGAGCCGACCTCCTCCACGATTCCCATCGGCTCGTGGCCGAGGACGTCACCCTTGTCGATGTACGGGCCGAGGACGCGGTACAGGTGCAGGTCGGAGCCGCAGATCGCCGTGGAGGTGATCCGGACGATCGCGTCCGTCGGCTCCTGGATGGTCGGGTCGGGAACGGTCTCGACGGACACCTTCTCGGTGCCCTGCCAGGTCAGTGCGCGCATGCGTGCGCTCCTCTCGTCGCGGTCGCGGCCGGACGGGAGGCCCGGCACGCGTCGTCCCATCGGTACGCCTCCGCCTCACGGAGCCTCCCAGCGTGGGCCGGTCAGCGCACCGGGTCGGAGGCGACGGGTGCGGCGGGCGCGGGGCGCGCCTCCCGGACGTCTGCGGCCACCTGGTCGTCGCGTGCGGTGCGCTCGTCGCGGGCACGCTTCCCGGCGACCACGACACCGAGCGCGACGGCGTACAGCACCGCACCGATCCAGAGTGCTGCCGAGGCGGACGGCACCTGGTCGGCGGGGATGTCCGGCACCCCGGCCGCGGCCATCAGCGCGGACTCGGCGCAGAGCACGGCGGTCGAGAGCACCAGGACGGTCACCCGCAGCCAGCGCGGGCTGCGACGGATGCCGGCCGAGACCCCGACCACGCCCGCGGTCAGGAGCAGTCCGGCGAGCAGGAACCCGATCATCACGACCGAGTGCAGGGCCGGGTCGCGGGTCGAGTCGGCCGCAGTGGTGCCGGTGTAGAGCAGCCAGGACCCGCCGACGGCCAGGACCGCGGCGACCACCGGGAACGCGAGTGCCCGGGTCAGCGGGTTGCCGGCCAGGCGACCGAGGCGCTGCAGCGGGACGGGTTCGAGCGTGCGGCGGGCGAGCGTCACCGGCGAGCCGAGGACCAGCAGCACCGGGGCGACCATGCCGATGACGACGTGGCCGAGGACGTGTGTGGTGAGGTCGTGCCCACCGGCGTGGCCGAGCGGCCCGACGAGCACCGCGGCGACGGCCAGCAGTCCGGCGATCCAGGAGACCGTCCGTGCCGGGGGCCAGGCGGCGTGCCCGCGGCGCCGCTGTCCGGACGCCCCGACGATGTACACCGCACCCGCCACGGTGAGGGCGATGAGGGTGAAGGTCCCGAGCGTGCCGCCGTGAGAGTGCACCGATGAGCTCCTGTCGTCGTCCGACCATCCTGTCGGAGACCGGTACGCGGTGTTCGGCACGACGGGGTCCCGCGACTGGTCAGCCGCGCAATCGGTCCCGTTCCGCCGGCGGCAGGTGTTCGGTCGCGGTCTCGAGGGCCGCGCGGCTGAGGAACCGGCCCTGCCGCTCGAGGAACGCGACGAGCTCGACCTCGGACGCCCGCTTGCCGACCTCGCGCAGCACCCGGCCGAGGGCCGACTGCACGACGTCGCCGCGCTCCCGGACGAGGCGACCGACCACGGCGAGCGGGACCTCGGCGTCGCCCTGCTTCGCGAACGCCAGGGTCGCCACGACCGCGGCCCGACGGACGAGCGCCACGTCGGACTTCGCGAGGGCGAACAGCGGCCCGGTCGAGCCGCCGAGCAGCGGGGTGCCGACCAGGTCCTCGGCGGCCAGGTCGACCAGTACCGGGTCGTCGAGCCGCTCGGCCCGCAGCGCGGACAGGTACTCGTCGGTCAGGTCCGGATCCGGGCCGCGGTGCTCGGCCTGCCGCTCGCGGGCGGCCTGCAGGAGCAGCACCACGGCGACGAGGCGGCCGCCCGGGTCCTCGCTCCAGAGCAGCGCCGACCGCTCCCCCGGGTCCAGGTCCGCGAAGCGTCGGGCGACCCGGCGTGCGGCGCCGACGTCCCCCGGCGTCCGGGCGAACGCGACGAGGACGTCCTCGGCGGTGGGACGTGACATCCCCTCCACCCTACGGCCGGGGTGCGGAACGCCGGCCGGTCGTCAGCGGAACGCGAGGATCGTCAGCGGGTCCTTGAGCGTCCCGTTGACCCGGGTCTCGACGTGCACGTGTGGGCCGGTGGACTGCCCGGTGTTGCCGGACTTGCCGAGCTGTGTGCTCAGCGAGACGACCTGGTCCTTGCTGACCGCGATCGAGCTCATGTGCGCCGTCAGCACCGTGGTCAGGCCGTAGGTCACGACGACGTAGTTGCCGTAGCTGGCGTTGTTGCGGACCACCGTCGTCACCCGCCCGGTCCCCGAGGCGTACACCGGGGTACCGATCTTCACCGGCGAGTCGGTGCCCTGGTGGTAGCGCGGCACGTGGCCTGCGCCGCGGTCGTCGCCGTAGCGACCGGTGATCGTCGTGCCGGCGACCGGCCACTGCAGTCCGGTGACCTTCTTCGTCGACCAGGAACGGGTGTCCGCCTTCCCGTAGAGGACGACGTTGCCGTCGAGCTGCACCAGCAGCGCTCCGCCGCCCTTGCGCGAGGTGTTCGAGGCCCAGAGCGCCGTCCCGCCGCCCTTCGGGTAGACGACGAGGTTGCCGTCGGTCTGCACCGCGGCGGTCGCGCCGGGGTGCCGGAAGGTCTTCGACGACCAGGCCGCGGCGCCGTTCACGTACTGGACGAGGTTGCCGTCGGTCTGCATCGTGAAGGTCTGGTCACGACCGGCACCGGAGCGCAGCACCGTGCCGGGCAGGATCGTCGTCCCGGCCGGCACCCGGTTCTGGAACGTCTGCAGCTTCCAGGTGGTCGCGTTCGCCGTGTTCAGCAGGAGGAGGGTGCCGTCGCCGTTCACGCCCAGGCTCTTCGTCGGGGAGCTCTTCGGGCCCCACTGCGCCAGCAGCTTGCCGTTCTTGATGATCGACAGCGGTCCCTCCTTCTGGACGACCGCGGCGGCGCCGGACTGGTTCGAGGTGTTCGACGCCCAGAGCACCACGTTCCCGATGCCGTACTCGACGAGGTTGCCGTCACCCTGCATGACCAGGCGGAACTGCCCGTTCGGCGAGGTCACCTGGTCGCCGGCCCGGAGCCAGGTGCCCGCCGGGGCGGTGCCGGTGTAGGTGGTCGCTGCGTGCGCCGGTGCGGCGACCGCGACGAGTCCCGCGGCCGCGATCGCGACAGCGGTGACGGCCGCGGCGAAGCGTGCTCGTGCCCTGATCATGTGGTGGTCGTCCCTGCTCGTGGTGAGGCCCACCGCGGGCGGCCGAGCGCCAGCGCGGTGCGTGTCCGGTGTCGAGGCGTCCCTGTACGACTCGACGGTCAAGGTTCGCAGGCGGAACCGATCAGGGCCATCCCCCGGTCCGGGGGCGTTGCGCGACGCGTGTCCGTGTGCTCGCGGCGTTCCGGGGACAGGATGGGACCCATGCCCGCTCAGCCGAACCCCGCCTTCGTCCGTCCGGCCGCGGAACGCACCCGTCCCGACCTGCAGGGCACGTTCGGGATGACGGCCTCGACGCACTGGCTCGCCACGGCGTCCGCCCAGTCGGTCCTGGAGCGCGGCGGCAACGCCTTCGACGCGGTGGTCGCGGGCGCGTTCGTCCTGCACGTGGTCGAGCCACACCTCAACGGCCCGGGCGGGGACCTGACCGCGGTGTACGCGACCGCGGAGGACCCGACCCCCGTGGTCCTCGTCGGCCAGGGTCCGGCTCCGGCCGGGGCGACCCCGGAGCACTTCCGCGCCGAGGGGCTCGACCTGGTCCCCGGCGCCGGCGCCCTCGCCGCGGCCGTGCCGGGAGCGGTCGACGCCTGGCTCCTGCTGCTCCGCGACCACGGCACCTGGGAGCTCGCGGACGTGCTCGCCCCCGCCACCGGCTACGCCCGCGACGGCCACCCGGTGAGCGCCGGCGTGGTCCGCACGATCACGGCGGTCGCGGACCTGTTCCGCGACCACTGGCCCACCTCCGCCGAGCGGTGGCTGACGGGAGGCGCGCCTCCCGTCACCGGGGACCTGGTGCGGAACGAGGCGCTCGCCTCGGTGTTCGACCGGCTGGTCGCGGCCGGCGCGGACACGGACGGCAGCGGGGCGGACGGTGGACGGGCCTCCCGGATCGACGCCGCCCGCCGGGAGTGGGCCGAGGGGTTCGTCGCGACGACGATCGACGCCTTCGTCCGGCAGCCGCACCGGCACTCGTCCGGCACCGACCACGCCGGCGTCCTCCGGGCCGGGGACCTGGCCGCGTTCCGGGCGACCACCGAACCGGCGACGACCGCGGAGTTCCGCGGCCACACCATCGCGAAGACCGGGCCGTGGGGGCAGGGGCCGGCGCTCCTGCAGACCCTGCGGATGCTCGAGCCGCTGGACGACGAGCGCCTGGACCCGTCGACCGAGCTCGGCGCCCACACGGTGGTCGAGGCGTTGAAGCTCGCCCTCGCCGACCGCGAGGCGTTCTACGGCGACGGCACGGTCCCGCTCGACGTCCTGCTCGCCGACGCCACCGTCGCTGCACGTCGGGCGCTCATCGCGGACACCGCCTCCGCCGAGTTCCGCCCGGGCGACTTGCCGGGCGTCGACCCGGTCCTGCCGCCGCTCCGCACCTCGTACGACGTGACCGGCGCGGCCGGGGTCGGGGAGCCCACCGTGCCCGGTGCCCGGCGTGGACCGGTCGACGCGCGCGCGGAGGTCCCGGTCGAGGACCGCGGCGAACCGTTCGTCGCGCCCGACGGCGACACCCGCGGTGACACCTGCCACATCGACGTCGTGGACCGCTGGGGCAACATCGTCAGCGCCACGCCCTCCGGCGGCTGGCTGCAGTCGTCGCCGACGATCCCCGAGCTCGGCTTCTGCCTGGGCACGCGGCTGCAGATGACCTGGCTCGAGGAGGGCACCGCGTCGACCCTGCGCCCCGGCGAGCGCCCGCGCACCACACTCACCCCGACGCTCGTCCTGCGCGACGGCGTGCCGGTCATGGCGCTCGGCTCCCCCGGCGGCGACCAGCAGGACCAGTGGCAGCTGCTGTTCCTGCTCCGCTGGATCGTCGGCGGGTACACGCCGCAGCAGGCCATCGACGCCCCGGCCCTGCACACGACGTCGTTCCCGGGGTCGTTCTGGCCGCGGACGTGGGAGCCGGCGGGCCTGGTCGTCGAGGACCGGCTCGGCGACGCGGTGATCGCCGGACTGGAGGCCCGTGGTCACGTCGTCACGCGCGCGGGCGACTGGAGCCTGGGCCGGCTCACGTGCGTCACCCGGGATCCGGAGACCGGGGTGGTCGGTGCGGCCGCGAACCCGCGAGGCGCGCAGGGGTACGCGGCGGGGCGCTGAGCGCGCTCGCGGTGCCGCCGGTCAGGCGGCCGCGACGGCTTCCGTGTCCGTGTCCGCGATGCGAAAGGGTGACTCCTGGGGCCGCGGTACCGGAGCGGCCGGGACCGCGAGCCTGCGTCTTCCCCGGGAACCGGTTGCGAGAACGATCGTTCTCCGATTGACTCGGCACCGAGGGTCGCACCCGGCCCACACACCCGAACGAAAGGAGCGGCCATGCCCACACGCACCGCACGCACCGCCTGGAACGGCGGCCTCAACGACGGTTCCGGCCAGGTCGAACTCTCCAGCTCGAAGGTCGGCACCTACGACGTGTCCTTCCCGAAGCGCGCCGCTGACGACGCCGGCGGCACGACCAGCCCCGAAGAGCTCATCGCCGCAGCGCACTCGTCCTGCTACGCCATGCAGTTCTCGGCGATCCTCGGCGAGGCCGGCGGCACCGTCGAGTCCCTCGACGTCAAGGCCGACGTCTCGCTCGGTCCGGACTCGGCCGGCGGCTTCAAGCTCACCGGCATCGTCCTCACCGTGCACGGTGAGGTCACCGGCATCGACGAGGCGACCTTCCTCAAGGCCGCCGACGAGGCCAAGGCGACCTGCCCGGTCAGCAAGGCCCTCACCGGTGTCGACATCGAACTGCACGCCACGTTCGAGCAGTAACACCGAGCCACGCGCTGACGGGAGGCTGCCCACCCGACCGGTGGGCGGCCTCCCGTCAGTCGCGCACGGGCACCAGGGCTGCGCATGAGGACGGCGGGCGACCGGCCTGGGCGAACCAGATCGTCACCCGACTCCGGCGGCGACCCGCGCGGCCGCAGCCGCCCCCCGCAGGAGGCGGTTCCTAGCTCGCGTCCGAGACCGCGCTGGAGACGGCGGTCGGGGCGTCGTACTCGCCGTCCGGGATCGCACGGAGCGCCTCGAGCACGTCGTCGGGGGCGTTCTCCTTCTCGGCGGTCGACACGACGTCGTCCTTCGAGGCGGGGTAGTCGATGCCGCTCAGGTACTTCTGGATCTGGATGGGGTTCGGTGCTGCCACGATCGTTCCTTCCGTTGGGCTTCCCGGCCTACCCGGGGTCCCCTCGGCGACGACCCAGCGGATGCGGTCGGCGGCCAGCACGGACGGCACGAGCCGGCCCGCGCCTCCCGTCAGACCGACCAGGTCTCGTCGTCGGACCAGGACACGTCGCCCCAGGTCGACAGACGTCGCTGCGCGGTCGCCTCGTACCGTTCCATCCAGCCGCGCTCGAGACGGGCGACGGCACGGTCGAACGCCGCGACCAGGTCCAGGTCACTGCGCAGGAGGGCCTGCAGCTGCAGCCCCTCGTACAGTGCGATGAGCTGCTCGGCCCCGCGGCGGGGGTCCATGGTGTGCGGGGCGCGGCCGACCGCGATGTCGTGCTCCAACCCGCGCTTCACCTGCGAGAAGAACAGCTGGTACCGCGAGCGCAGGTACGTCGACATGGCGTGCTCGGGGTTGCCGGCGACGCTGAGCAGGGCGACGAGCAGGCGCATCAGGGCCGGGTCGTCCGCGTTCGAGGCGACGATCGCACGGAGCAGCTCGACCGTGCTGCCGTTGCCGACCTCGCGCGTGACCTCGTCCATCCGGGCACCGTTCCAGCGGTCGACCGCGGCCAGGACGAGTCCGTCCCACGACGGGAAGTGCTGCTGGAGCTCGTACGTCGAGATGTCCAGCCGCTCGGCGACGTGCTCGACGCGTGCCTCGTGGAAGGGCACGTCACGGAGCAGGTCGACCGTGGCACCCACGATCCTGATCCGCAGGTGCAGGGTGGCCGCAGCCGCAGCGGCAGCCACCGTGTCGGCGCTGGTGTCCTCGAGCATCGTGCCCTCCGTGTCCGGGACTCGCGGTCAGGTCGTGGCCGTCGCGTCCGGGGGTGCGGACGTCCTGTCCGCATGACGATCCTGGCGTAGATCACGGATGACGCGCATCCCCGGTACGGGGGTCGGCAACATGGGGGACAAGCGACGGCGCTCAGCGGCCGCTGCCTGGGTGTGTCCGATGCCGGGTGTGTGACGATGCCGGGATGTCTCCGAACGACTCCACCGCACAGGGCCTGGCCACCATGGCGTCCGCCGGGTTCGAGTTCGCGAGCACCCCGGAGCAGGTGGCGCACGACGTCCGCACCATGTGGGAGCACCTCGGTCGCCCCGAGGGTGCGTTCGAGGCCGCCGCCCAGGCGATCGCCGTCCTGCCGCAACGGCCCGAGGTCCCGGTTGCCCTGCAGGCCCGACGCCGGGAGTTCGAGCACGCCGTCGGCATCAACCCCGTCGAGGTCGAGTTGGCCGCCGCCCTCGCGGCGCGCGAACTGCTCGAGTCGATGGCGCGCACCTGCGGGACGCGCTGACCGGACCGTACGACGGACGGGAGGCCCGTGGCTGCGCAGCCACGGGCCTCCCGTCCGGTCCGGCGTCACCGCGTGGGTGCGCATCCGGCGTCACCGCCGGTGTGACGACTACGGCGTCGGCATGCCACCGTCGACGTGCAGCGTCTCGCCCACGACGAAGGACGACTCGCCGCTGGCGAGGAACACGTAGGCCGGCGCGAGCTCGGCGGGCTGGCCCCAGCGGCCGAGGTAGGTCTCCTCGCCCACCGACGGCAGGTCCTCGGCGGGCTGTCCGCCTGCCGGCTGCAGCGGCGTCCAGATCGGACCCGGTGCGACGGCGTTGACGCGGATGCCCTTCGGCGCGAGCTGTGCGGCGAGGCCCTTCGCGAGGTTGTTCACGGTCGCCTTCGTCGCGGCGTAGTGCACGAGGTTCGGCGACGGCGCGTAGGCCTGGATCGACGTCGTGTTGATGATCGTCGAGCCCGGCGCGAGGTGCGGTACGGCGGCCTTCGTGATGCGGAACGTCGCGTACACGTTGGTCTTGAAGGTCTCGTCGAACTCCTCGTCGGAGATGTCCGTGATCGCGTCGACGTTCTGCTGCTTGCCGGCATTGTTCACCAGGATGTCGAGCCCGCCGAGCTGCTCCACCGCGGAGGCGACGAGCTCCTCGCAGAACGCGAGCGAGGTGATGTCACCCGGGAGCGCGACGGCCTTGCGACCCGCGGCCTCGATGAGGGCGATGATGCGGTCGGCGTCCTCCTGCTCCTCGGGGAGGTAGCCGATGGCGACGTCGGCACCCTCACGGGCGTAGGCGATGGCGACGGCCGCGCCGATGCCCGAGTCGCCGCCGGTGATGAGCGCCTTACGGCCCTCGAGGCGGCCGGAGCCCCGGTAGGTGTCCTCGCCGTGGTCGGCGGGGACGTTCTCCGCCATCTCGGCGTCGGTGCCGGCACCCTTGAGGTACTGCTCGTCCGGCTTCTTGTCGGCGTAGAGCTTCGTCGGGTCCTGCATGGTGTACTGGTCGATCCGCTGGTCCGTCATGCGTGCGACGCTACGCACCGGGTCACCCGCTGCCGTTCAGGGGGCCGTCCCCCGCCGCGCAGTCCGGCTGATGCTGCGTGGACCGGTCCGGACGACCGCTCAGACCAGTCGGTAGACCGCGATCGGCGGGGCGTCCTCGCCCTGGTCCTCGGCATCGCCGGTGCGGGCCCAGGTCCGGCCGTCGTGGTCGATCGTCGACGGCAGGTCGCCGTGGACGATCATCCGCACAGCCGGTTCGTCGCCGTCGATCAGGTCGACGCCGTGCGCCACGCTGTCTCCGCTACTGTCCACCACGTACTCCGCCATGGGGCCGACGCTACCCGGGGCGACCCCGTACCGGCCCCGGACCCGCGTTCCGGGAATGTCACGGTCCGGTGACGGTGCGGAACCGTTTCGGTAACACCTGTCGCCCGCTGCAGGAGGTGCGGCTACGGTCGAGCGAGTGACTCCCAGGACCGTGTTGACGATCAGCGCCGTGGCGCTCGCCCTCGTGGTGGGCAACGGCGCTGCGGTCGACCACTGGTCCGGCCAGGACGCCGACCGTGCCGCGGCCGCTGAGCCCAGTGCGTCGGCGACCCGCACGGCCGATCCAGTGCCCACGTGGCGCCCGGTGTCCGCCGCTGCCCTGAAGTCCGTCGACGCGGTCGAGCTCCGCGCCGAGTCGATCGTCCTCCGTGCCGACGACCGCACCGTCACCACCGTCTCCATGCGGGACGCCAAGCACACCGTCGGGGTGCTCAACCGCATCCTCGGCACCCCCGCCCGGACGCAGACCGCCGTCGGCGACGCCGGCCGGTGCGTCCCGGCCAGCACGACCTCGACGTGGGGCGGTGCGATCCGCGTCGCCGCCCTGTCCCAGCCCGGCAGGGCCGGCAACCGGGTCGAGGTCCGGGTGCTCCGCGACCACGTCCGGTCCCGTCTCGGCGCCGTCATCGAGCTCTCCGGCCCGCACGGGGTCCGGGTCGGCGACGACGTCTCCCAGCAGATCGACGACGCGTCGAAGAGCGAGCGTGAGTCGCTCGGGTCGGACGACGCCCAGGCGTGGCAGCTGCTGCTCGAGCGCGGCTGGTCCGACGACGACGAACGCTCGGGCCACGGCGCCAACGGGGTCTCGGTCCTGACCGACGAATCCACCGTCACCGTGATCGGCTCGCCGATGCCGATCCGCCCCGCCCGCGGCTGCTGAGTCTCAGACCCGGATCGTCGCGATCACCGGGAAGTGGTCGCTCGCGAACCAGGTCTCCGGCCCGTCGTGGTCGATCTGCACCCGATCGACTCCGGCGACGTCACGCGTGAACACCCAGTCGATGCGCTCCCCGGTCGCCACCGGAGGCTGCCAGTCGTTGTAGGACGCCGTGTGGTCGTCCGGGTCCCCCGCCACCGTCCATGCGTCGGTGTACCCGGCGTCCGCGAACACCTGCGAGGCCGCACCGGACCCCGCCGGCTCGTTGCAGTCCCCCGCGAAGAGCACCGGACCGTCGACCACGGACAGTCGCTGCACGATGAGCGATGCGCTGAGTCGGCGGACCTCGTCGCCGTGCGGGCCCTGCTCGTGGTCCATGTGGGTCGTCAGCAGGGTGAAGGCAGGGCCCTCGGCATCGAGGAACCGCGCGTGGTTCGCGATCCGCGGGTACAGGCTGTCCCAGGTGTTCGAGACGGGCTCGTCGGGGGTGTCCGACAGCCAGAACGAGCCGGACTCGACGGGCCGGAACCGGTCGCGTCGGTAGAACACCGCGGCGTGCTCGCCCGCGGTGCCGCCCTCGCGCCCCTGGCCGACGGCGTCGTGGTCCGGCAGGCCCGCGCGGAGGGCGTCCATCTGGTGGTCGAAGGCCTCCTGCACGCAGAGCAGGTCAGGATCGTGACGGCGGATGACGTCGAGGACCACCGGCAGTCGGGCAGGCCAGTCGTGCACCGGGTCCGGGTTCTTGATGTTGTAGGTCATGAGGGTGATCGGGCGTGCGGTGCTGGTCACCCGTCGAACCTACCCGCGCGGCCCCCGGAGCCTCCGCTGCCTTCGCCTGCCGGACCGACCAGCGTCCGCCGGAGCGTCAGCACGCCGTCGCGGGCCCGGGACTTCGCCGTGCCGGTGGGGACGCCGAGCACCCGACCGAGCTCGGGCCCGGTCAGGTCGGCCAGGTAGCGGAGGGCCACCGCGTGGCGCTGTCGCTCCGGCAGCGCCTCGAGCGCCCGACGCAGGGCCATCCGGTCGAGCACCGACTCGGCGCGGTCGAGAGCACCGTGGTCGACGTCCTCGTGGTCGCGGATCCCCACGCGCCGGTCCCGGTCGCGGTCCGCCTGGGCCTTCCGGACCCGGTCGACCGCCCGCCGGGTCGCGATGGTCCGGATCCAGGCGATCGCCGGGTGTGCCGGGTCGTACCGCGGTGCGAGTCGCCAGACCTCGAGCATCACGTCCTGCGTGACGTCCTCGGCCAGCCAGTCGTCGCGCAGCTGCCGACGGACGACCTGCAGCACGAGCGGTCGGAACCGTTCGTCGATCCGGCGGAAGGCCTCCCGGTCCCCCGCGGCGACCCGCAGCAGCAGCGCGCGTTCCTCGTCCCGTCGTCGGCGCAACTCCTCGTCCACACCGTGCAATGTGACATGCCAGTCTGGACAGCAGCGGGACGACCCGGCACGTCACGCCGCTCAGTTGATGCAGACGCCCTCTTGGCCGTACTCGTGCACGGCGGTCGACGACGGGCTCGGCTCCGTGGCCTCCTTCGTCGGCTTCGGGGCCGTGGCCTCCTTCGACGGCTCGGCGGGGGCAGGTGTCTCGGTACCCGGCTGCGCGGCCGCCTGCGGGGTCTTGCCGTCCGTGCCGAGCACCAGGGTGACCCCCTGCACGGCGGTGCTCTGGACCGGCACCGCGCCGGGCACGACGGCGACCAGTGCCTTGGCCTGCGCCTCCATGCCGGCCGGGTACTGCACCATCGTCGCCGCCGTCGTGGCCGAGGAACCGGGGGCACCGACCTGGAAGCCCCGGCCGGCGAGGACCGTCGAGGCGGCCGCCGCAGCACCGGTGACACCGCTGCCGTTCGAGACCGTCACCGTGACGGAGCCGGCGGCAGCCGCCGTCGCCGTCGTGTACGCCGGCGGTTCCCCGACGAGCCCCTGGACGAACGCGGGCATGCCGGCGGTGTCGACCTCGACGATCGACAGCGCCGAACCGTTCGGGTAGATGGTCGGGGTGCCGAGGATCGGGATGGTCGCCGACTTGATGTTCGACGGGCGCAGGTTGCTCATCTGCCGCGCCAGGGTCAGCATGTCGAGCCCCTGGTCGGTCTCCACCGAGCTGCCGATCGCGTCGATGATGTTCGTGGTCTTCACCGGGTTCAGCAGTGTGCCGGCGGACAGGATCTTCCGCGCCTCCTGCGACAGGAAGTACTGCTGCCGGACCTGACGGTCCAGGTCGCCGTTCGGCAGACCGTGGCGCTGCCGGACGAACGACAGGGCCTGCGAGGCGTCGAGCTCCGAGACACCGGCCGGCAGGTCCACGCCCGAGTAGTCGTCCTGGACGGCCTGGTTCAGGCAGACGTTCACCGGCCCGAGTTGCTTGACGATCTCGTAGAACCCGAGCAGCGAGACACGGACGTAGTGGTCGATCGTCAGCCCGCTGAGGCCCTGGATGGTCGCGATGAGCTTCTTCGCACCGCCGGTGTCGCCGCCGCCGTTCATGGTGCCGTACGAGAACGCGCTGTTGAGCTTGCCCTTGCCGACGCCCGGGATGTCGACGTACGAGTCACGTGGGAACGAGATCATCGTCGCGCTCCGACCGTCCGCGGCGATGTGCAGCACGATCATCGTGTCGGTGTTCGTCGCCCCACCGTCGGACTGGGTGTTGAGCTCCGCCATCTCCTCCGGCGTCGCGTTGTCCGGCCGGTGGTCGTCGCCGACCAGCAGGATGTTCATCGCTCGGCCGTCGACGTCGTCCTTCGCGGGCGGTGCACTGCCGATGGCGTCGACCTTCGTGACGCTGCTGGCCAGGCGGTTGTACGCGTACGCGGCGTACCCGCCGCTCAGCAGCACGGCCATGGTGAGGACCCCGGCGAGCGCGGGGAAGACGACTCCCCAGTGGCGCTTGCGGCGTCCGTGGCGGGGCGGCACGGCGCGATCGGCCCGGCGCGGCCTGGTCTCCTCGGGTGCGTTCGTCACGGGGAGAACCATAACCGTGGAGCGCACGGATGACATGGATTCCGCCTGGACGACCTGTACGCACCGGCCGGGAGGCCCGGAGGCGGGCCGGCGCACCCGCCGCCGTCCACCCATGGATGCCCCGTACTGTCGGTCGGGTGTTCCTGACCGTCGCCGCCGTCTGCTGCGCCGCCGTGGCGGTGCCTCTGCTGGTGAACGGCGTCCGGGCCTTCCGACGGGGTGCGCGGAGCCTGACCCGCCTCCTCGCGCTGGTCGCCGGCCTCGCCGTCCTGGCGCTCGGGGTCCTCGTCGCGGTGCTCGCGGCGGTCGGCACGACGGTGAGCACCGCCCTGCTCGTCCTGGTGCTGGCGCTGGCGGGCTACCTGGCACTGGTGTTCCTCGTCTTCCTCGGCGCCGCCCTGACCTACGGCCACGTCCGGGTCACGGAGGAGGCCGAATCGCTCGTCGTCCTCGGCTGCGGGCTCGTGCACGGCGCGGTCTCGCCGATGCTGCGTTCGCGGTTGGACCGGACGCTCGAGGTGTTCCACCGGTCCGTCGCCGCTGGCCGCACCCCGATCGTGGTGCCCTCCGGCGGACAGGGTGACGACGAGGACCGCACCGAAGCCGACGCGATGGCGGAGTACCTCGTCGCCCACGGTGTGCCGGCGGAGCTCGTGCGCCGCGAGACCCGGTCGACGAACACCCGCGAGAACCTCCGCTTCTCGCACGAGGTCCTGCGCGACGCCGGGGTCGACGGCCGGACGCTCGTCGTCACGAACGACTACCACGTGATGCGCACGGCGATGACGGCGCGTCGTACGGGCTTGGACGCCCGGGTGCTCGGGGCGCCGACCGCGCGGCAGTCGGTGCCGAGCGCGTTCCTCCGCGAGTTCGCGGCCGTGCTCGTGATGCACGGCTGGTGGCACCTCGGAGCGCTGGCCGCGATCGTGGTGCTGTGGGGCGCGGGGCTGGCGACGGGGATGCTGCCGGCCTGACGCGCCAGGGGCTCAGTCGCGTCCGGGCAGCAGGTGCACGGCCTCCATGGCGAGCTCGGCGGCGATCGGGTCACCAGCGCGCACGGCGTCGCGGAGGTCCGCGATGTGGGGCGTGACGGCCTCGACGGGGACGACCTCGGCGATCTCGGGCACGCGGAGCTTGTAGGACAGGCCGTCGGTCGTCGACCGGCACAGCTGCGCGAGCGAGGCGTTGCCGCATGCGTCGGCCCACATCGCGTAGACGTCGGCGCCGTCGTGCGCCAGCGCGGCCTGCTCACCCTCGCCCAGACGGGTGAGCACCTGGTCGAGCGTCGCCACGACCTCGCGGCGCTCGGCGTGGGTGAAGCGCGGGACCGCCAGCCGCACCACGCCGCCGTAGATCACGCCGAGCGTCTGGTACGCGTCGAGTACTTCGGCCGCCGTCGGTGCCGCGACCCGGGTGTACCGGTTCGGCGCCATCTCGATGAGCCCGGCGCGGGCCAGTTCGGCGAGCGCTTCACGGATCGGGGTGCGGGAGACACCGAGCCAGGCGATCAGGTCGTCGTCGTTCAGGCGCTCACCGGGCTCCAGCGTGCCGTCCATGATCGCGTCGCGGATCTTGTCCTGGACGGTGTCGCGGAGGAGCTTGCGCTCGGCGGCGGGCTGCGTGGCGGGAACGGGCATGCGGTCAGCGTGTCACATGTCACGCGGTCGGCGCGAGAGGCGCGACGGCCACCAGGCCCGGCGGCCGAGGTCGAGGACGAGCGCCGGGACGAGCAGCGAGCGGACCACCACGGTGTCGAGCAGCACGCCGAACGCGACGACGAAGGCCATCTGCACGAGGAAGAGGATCGGGATCACGCCGAGGGCCGCGAAGGTGGCCGCGAGCACCACGCCGGCGGACGTGATCACCCCGCCGGTGGCCCCGAGCCCGCGCAGCACGCCCTCGCGGGGACCGTGCCGGAGGGTCTCCTCGCGCACCCGGGTCATGAGGAAGATGTTGTAGTCCACGCCGAGCGCCACCAGGAACACGAACGAGAACAGCGGTACCGACGGGTCCGCGCCGGGGAAGTGGAACAGGTGGTCGAAGACGAGCGCGCCGACGCCGAGCGCGGCCGCGAAGGACACGATGACGCTGCCGATGAGGACGAGCGGCGTGACGATGCTCCGGAGCAGCAGCATGAGGATGAGCAGGATCACCGCGAGCACGACGGGGATGATGAGCGTCCGGTCGCGGATGCCGGTGTCGTCGGTGTCGATCGCCGTCGCGGTCACCCCGCCGACACGGGCGCCCGGGTCGACGCGCTCGACCGCGGTGCGGAGTTCGCGGACGGTCCGCTCGGCCGCGCCGGAGTCCGCCGGGTCGGCGAGGGTCGCCTCGAGGAGCACCTGACCCCGTGACACGGTGGGGTCGGCGGCCGGGGCTCCGGGCGTCGTGCTCGTGGTGGCGCCCGCGCCGACCGTCGTGGTGCCGGAGGGCGAGTCCTCGGCCGCCGCGGTGACGCCGTCGACCCCGTCCACACCCGTGACCGCGTCGGCGAGCTCGTCGATCCGGTCGGCGTCGCCGAGCACGAGGGCGGGGCTGCCGGAACCGCCGGGGAAGTGGTCGGCCAGCACGGTCTGACCATCGCGCGCCTGCGACTGCCCGATCACCAGCTCGCTCTGCGGCACCCCGTCCGCCCGGAGGCCGAGCAGGCCCGTGCCCATCGCCAGGAGGCCCACGGTGCACACGATCCAGACCGTCCGGGAGCGCCGGCCGACGAGCCGGCCGACGCGGGCCCAGAGCCCCCGGGCATCCGGGCCGGTGAGGACCGGGTGGGCGCTGCCGAACGTCGGCCTGAGCGGCCAGAACGCGGCCCGGCGGAAGCAGAGGAGCAGCGCGGGCAGCAGGGTGAGGGCGGCGAGCACGCTGAACGCGATGCCGATCGCGGCCACCGGGCCGAGCGCCTTGTTCGAGTTGAGGTCCGAGAGCAGCAGGCACAGCACGCCGACGATGACCGTGCCGCCCGAGGCGATGACCGGCTCGAGGCTGCCGCGGAGCGCGGCCCTGGTGGCGTCCCATCCGGCCCGGTGGTCGCGGAGGGCCTCGCGGTACCGGGACGTGTAGAGGAGCGCGTAGTCGGTCGCGGCGCCGATCACCAGGATCGAGAGGATGCCCTGCACCTGCCCGTTCACGGTGACGACGCCGGCCTTCGCGAGTGCCCAGACGACGAGGATCGACGCGGTCAGGGCGAACACGGCGGTGGCGAGCACCAGGAACGGCAGCAGCGGCGAGCGGTAGACGACGATCAGGATGACGAGCACCGCGATCAGCGCGACCCCGAGCAGCAGGCCGTCGATGCCGGCGAACGCCTCGGTCAGGTCGGCGGTGAAGCCCGCCGGGCCGGTGACGTACCCCTGCAGCCCGTCCGGCAGGGCGTCGTCCACGTCCGCACGGATGGCGGCGACCGCGTCCCCGGTCTCGGCGGAGGCGGTCAGCGTGGCGACGACCTCGGCGGCGTCGCCGTCCTCGCTCGGGATGACCGGGCTGACCTGGTCGATGTCGTGCCGGTCACCGAGGGCGTCGGCGATGCGGCCGGCAGCGGCGGTGTCGGCCGCCGTCAGGCCGCCGTCCCGCTCGAGCACGATGACGGCCGGCGCCCCGCCGGCGTCCCGGAAGTCGCTGCTGCGGTCCTGCACCGCGGTGGCGTCGGCCGAGGCCGGCAGGAACGAGGTCTGGTCGTTCGTGGAGACCTCGGAGATGCGGCCGAAGAAGGGGCCGCCGACCGAGGCGACGACGAGCCAGACGAGGACGACGAGCGCGGGGACCACGATGCGGAGGGAGCGGGACACGTCGGCGAGCGTACACGGATCGTCAGCATGCTGATCACTTCCGCTCCGCACCAGGCACGTCGTCAGCCCCACCGTAGACTCGGACCATGGAGGACCAGTCCGCGCAGTGGCCGATCGGACGCCTGCTCGCCGCCGCTTCCCGCGCGGTGGAACGGGAGTGGGACGAGCGCCTCCGGGCCATCGGACTGCAGCACGCCGCCCTCATCGCGCTCGACATCGCCCTGCGGAACGGCCCGACCGGCGCCGATGTCATCGCCCGCACCGCCCGGGTGCAGCCGCAGACGATGTCCCGCACCCTCGAGCGACTCGAACGCGACGGGATGATCGAGCGCAGCCCGCACCCGGAGGACGGCCGCCGGCGACTCGTGACCGTCACCGACCACGGGCGGGAGATGTGGGACACCGCCCGGCACATCGAGCGCGAGGTCCTGCCGGACGACCCGGAGCTCCGCGCCCGGCTCGGGGCCATCCTGGCCAACTCGAGGGGTGCGTCTCCCGCACGGTGACACTTGCGTCTGATATGCAGGATGTGACACGCTGGGAGGGTCGGCATCAGGGCCGACCTGATGCCAGGGAGCCCGCATGTCCGGCCGCCGCGCCGCCCGATCCGCCCGTTCCGCACGACGCCGACGGCCGTTCCTCGTCGCCCTCGTCGTGACGGTCGGCTCGCTCACCGCCGTCGCCGCGGTGCTCGCCGTCGTCGCCGCCACGTTCATCGGCGGCCTTGCGCAGCGGTACGACGCCGGCCGGACCGTGCTCGAGGACCCCTTCCCCGGTGGCACACGCCCGTCCGAGCACGGCGACGCGGTCGACGTCCTGCTCATCGGGTCGGACTCGCGGGCACACGAGGACCCTGACGGTGATCGCGTCTCCGGCAGACGATCCGACACACTGATGCTCGCGCACATCCCGGCCGATCGGCAGGACATCACCCTCCTGTCCATCCTCCGCGACACCTGGGTCGACGTCCCGGGCCACGGCGAGGCGAAGATCAACGCCGCCTACGCCTGGGGAGGCGCCCCACTCACCGTGCAGACCGTCGAGCAGCTCCTCGATGTCCGGATCGACCACGTCGCCGAGATCGACTTCGCCGGGTTCGCCGGCATGACCGACGCACTGGGTGGCGTCACCGTCGACTCGTCGACCGCGTTCGACGCGCGGGGGCACCACTTCACGGTCGGCCCGAACCACCTGGACGGCGCCGCGGCCCTCGCCTTCGTCCGGGAGCGCTACGCCTTCGCCGATGCCGACCACACCAGGGTGCGGAACCAGCAGGCGTTCATGCGGGCCCTCGTCCAGCGGGTCCTGTCCGAGGACACCCTGACGAGCCCGGGCAGGATTCGGCAGTTCGTGTCCTCGACCAGCGAGTACCTCTCCGTGGACCCCGGCCTGGACTTCTCGAGACTCGTCGGACTCGGGTGGTCGCTCCGGGACTTCCGCGCGGGTGACCTGGCCACCACGACGCTGCCGTCGGCCGGCGGCGGCACCAGTGACGACGGTCAGTCGTACGTGCGGGTCGACCGTTCCGCCGTCTCCAGCCTGTCGATCGCGCTGCGCTCCGACGACCTCTCGGACTGGCTCGCGACGCACCCGTCCGGATGACCTGCGCCTCCGGAGGTCCCACGACCCACGGAGGGCCCATGACTCCGGGCGCCCCCTCCGCCCGGACGACGGAGCGCCCCACGACCGAGGTCGTGGGGCGCTTCCGATCGGCGCGAGACGCTGAGCGTCAGGCCGGGAGCTGCAGGGTCTGTCCCGCGTAGATGAGGTTCGCGTCGTCCACGGTCGACGTGTTCGCCGCCCACAGCTGCTTCCAGCCACCCTCGACGCCGAGCTTCGTCGCGATGGTGTCGAGCGTGTCGCCCGAGACCACCTTGTACGTCTTGCCGCTGGTCGGCACGGCGGCGGGCTTGGTCGCGGTCGCCGACGGTGCCGGCGTGCTCGCGACGGCCTTCGGGGCCGCCGCCTGCGGTGCCGGCGCAGCCTGACGGGCCGGTGCCGCCGGGGCAGCAGCCTGCGGAGCCGGTGCCGGAGCCGCCTGCTGGGCGACCGGGGCGGGGGCCGCGCCGCTCGTGCCGCTCAGGCCGAGCTTCGCGGAGCACGCGGGCCAGGCGCCCCAGCCCTGCGAGGCGAGGACGTTCTCGGCCACGGCGATCTGCGTCGCGCGGCTCGCACCGGCCGGGCTGCCGGTGCCACCGTTGGCGGCCCAGGTGCTCTGCGAGAACTGCAGTCCGCCGTAGTAGCCGTTGCCGGTGTTCGTGGCCCAGTTGCCACTGGACTCGCAGGCTGCCAGGGCGTCCCAGGTCGAGCCGTCGGCCGCACTGGCCGGTGCAGCTGCGAGACCGACGCCCGTGGCGGCGATGCCGGCGAAGGCGAGTCCGCCGACGAGGGCGCGGGTTCGGGTGTGGTTCTTCATGTCGTTGCTCCACCGGGGTCGCATCGTCGTTCCCGACGCCGGCTGCCCACCCCGACCGATCGCGGTCAGTCTGATGGTGTCACCGGGGGCAGCCTCCGCGCCGGCGTCACGGTGGGCCACCATAGGAAATCCATGCTCGTTATCAAACTGAGACCAACGGTTCTACCCAGTAGTGCTATGTACCCCGCCGCGAACCTGAACGTCTCGATGCCCATGGGCGCGGCGATCGGGCGTACCCGGGTACACGACCTTCCGAATTCCCTGGCAATCGCGGATCCGAGCGACCGAGGACGGACGGGAGGCCCGTGGCGGCACCGCGAGCCGCCTCCCGTCCGTCAGCCCCGCGAGAGCAGCGTGACGGCCTCGAGGTGCCCCGTCTGCGGGAACATGTCGAGCACGCGCACCCGTCGCAGGCGGAACGACGGCATCACCGCGAGGTCGCGTGCGAGCGTCACGGGGTTGCAACTGGAGTACACGACGTGCTGGACCTCGGACGTCTCCAACCACCCGGCGAGCTCTGCGCCGATGCCGCGTCGGGGCGGGTTGACGACGACGAGTTCGGGGGTGGTGCCGGGCCGGGCGCGCAGGGCGTGGGCGGTCGCGTCGTCGGCGGCGAAGCGGACGTCGGTCAGGCCGGCCTCGCGGGCGGACTGCTTGGCGGACACGATCGCCTCACGACTGGTCTCGATGCCGGTGACCGCGCGACCCGGGCGTGCTGCGTGCAGGGCGAACCCGCCGACACCGCAGTACAGGTCCCACATCGAGGCCGGACCGACCTCGTCGATCCACTCCGACGCCTGCGCGTACAGCTGGGTCGCGACGGTGGTGTTCGTCTGGAAGAAGCTCTGCGGGCGCAGGTGCATCGTCACCGGCCCCAGGCGCATCGGCAGGGTCTGCTGCTCGGTGAGGACGACCTCCCGGTCCCCCTCGGTCACGGCCTTGTGCTCGGGCAGCAGGTTCGCGGTGACGACGACGGCCTGCGGCAGGACCCGGTGCAGGTCGCCGAGCCGGTCCCGCAGGCGTGGCAGCTGCCCCTCGCTCCGGAGGACGAACCGGACCATCAGCTCGCCGTCCGGCGACTCGGTGACGAGCACGTACTTCAACTCGCCGCGGCGCTGTCGGACGTCGTACGGCATCAGTCCGGCGGAGGCGATGAAGTCGGCCAGGACCGGGAGCGCCCGCTGGATGCCCGGCGTGCAGATGCCGCAGTGCCGCAGGTCGACCCCGCGCTGCCGCTCGTCGAGGATCCCGACGGTGGGTTGCTGCGCGGTGCCGCCGACGACCATCTTCGCCTTGTTGCGGTAGCCGGACTCGGGGCTGGTGATCGCCGGGAGCCACTCGACCGTCCCCGGGCCACCCGCGGCGTCGACGGCGTCGTGCAGGAGTTCGCGGGTGCGGAGCTCCTTGTCGAGGACCTGGTCTCCGTATGGCTGACCCATCAGGGTGCACGACCGGCAGACCCCGCGGTCGAAGTAGTCGCACTGCATGGCCGAGTCAGGATACGTCAGCGGCGGGCAGCGTCCCGGGTGGTCGTCCGGATACGGTGCACCGAGGTCGTCGCGGTGACGAAGAGGTCGCGGCCGTCGTCGCCGCCGAAGCACAGGTTCGCGACGACCTCGGGCACCGGGACGGTCCCGATCCGGGTGCCGTCCGGCGTGTACACGAACACCCCGACCGCGGCGGAGGTCCAGATCCGGCCGTCCTCATCGACGCGGAGACCGTCCGGCACACCCTCGCCCGGTGCGAAGCGCACCAGGTCGCGGCCGTTCTTCACCCGCACCCCGGGCACCCCGGACGCCGCCGGAGCGTCGGTGACGACGTCGTAGGCGCGGATCACCGGGCGGTCGCCGTCCGAGCTCGCCACGTACAGGACGCGCTCGTCGGGCGAGAACGCGAGCCCGTTCGGTTCGTCGACGTCGAGGACGACCGGGCGCAGGTCCTCGCCGGCCGGGCCGCAGCGGAACACCCAGTGGTCGCCGTACTCCCGCTCCCCGGGGTGGCCTTCGCGCGGCTGCGTGATGCCGTAGGCCGGGTCGGTGAACCAGACGCTGCCGTCGCGGGCGACGACGACGTCGTTCGGGGAGTTGTAGGCGACCGCACCCCACCCCGTCGTGATCGGCGTGACGACGCCGTCCCGGTCACGCTCGACCCGCCGGTGTCCGTGCGAGCACTGCACCACCGAACCGTCGGGGTCGAGGGTCCGGCCGTTGGTGAACTCGACCCCGTCGGCGTACACCGACACCGTGCCGTCCGTGGCGGACCACTGCAGGATGCGGTCTTCGGGGATGTCCGACCACCGGAGCGTCCTGGTGGCCGGGATCCAGCACGGTCCCTCGGCCCAGGTGCTGCCGGTGTGCAGGGTCTCGAGCGCGGTGGGGTCGGGGACGAGGTCGGTGAGGCTCGGCACGGGTTCTCCTTCGAACGGTGCGACCACGCTAGTGCGCGCGCACCCCGGTTCGCCGGCGACCCCGACGGATCAGACCGCCGCGGCGGCCGCCGCGCTCCGTCGCCGCAGGGCCTTCTCGACCGCGGAGATGCCGAACCCGAGCAGGATCGACGCCACCACGGCCAGCACGGTCACGAGGAACGGCTGGTCCCGACTCCAGTGCCCGGTCGCCGCAGCGATCCCGACGCAGTAGGCGGCCCAGACGACGTCGGCGAGCGCGCAGCTGAGCAGGAAGCGCCGGACGTCCAGACCGCTGTCGGCGCCGACGAGGTTCGTGGTGAGGCGGCCCATCGGGATGAACCTCCCGAGGACGGCGATGCGACCGGGGGCGGCGCGGTAGCGCTCGTCGATGGCCTCCCGCGCCTTCCTGATCTTCGGCCGCGCGAACCAGGACCTCGAGCCGAGGTCGACCGACCGGGCCAGCTGGTAGAGCGCGAGGTCGCCGAGCACCATGCCGATCGTGGCCGCGACGATCAGGAGCAGCACGGGCAGGAGTCCGCCGTCACCGCCGACCAGGAGCGTGCCGATCGCGACGACCATCGCCTGGCTGGGCAGGAAGACCGCGATGCTGCCGACGGCGAGCACCAGGCTGACGACCAGGAACGCCCACGGGGTGCCGACGAGCTGCAGCACCACCTGTTCTGCTGCGTCCACCGGTCACCCTCCACGGCACGAGTCGGACGCACCGCTGTCGATCATCCCAGGTCCTGCGCCGGACCGCGCGCGCTCAGCGCTGTGACACCGGGGAGAGCACGAGCTCGTCGATCCGCACGTGCGCCGGGGCGGACAGCACGAACCCGACGGCACGGCTGACGTCCTCCGGCGTGAGCATCACGGCACGTGCCGCGGCGTCCGGCACGCTCGGGCGCTGGTCGAGGAAGTCCGTCGCGACGTCCCCCGGGCAGAGGTGTGTGGCCCGGACGCCGTGATGCGCCGCGTCGACGACCTGCACCACCGCGGTCAGGTTCGTGTCGATCACAGCCCGGAGGTCGGTCATCGACTGGTCGTCCCACCGCCGCCGTGGGGAGTTCAGCCCGGCCGACAGGACGAGCCCGTCGATCCGACCGTGCCGTCCGAGGAGGGTGTCGCGGGCCGTGGTGACGGCGTCCGGGTCGGTGGCGTCGAGGGGCAGGACGTCCGCGGTGCCGCCCGCGGCGCGGATGCCGGCGGCGACCGTGTCGAGACGGTCGGTGCGACGCCCGCTGAGGACAAGCCTCCAGCCCGACCGTGCCGCCACCTGCGCGACCGCGGCCCCCATGCCGCTGCCGCCGCCCGTGACCCACAGGACGCGGTCGTCCGTCGCCGGCTGGTCCGTCGTGCGCTGGTCTGCCGTGCCGTCGTCCGTCATGGGTGGGACAGTAGACGCGTCGGCGTCGACGGACGCCCCGAAGGAGCGACCGATGCACCTCGACCTCAGCGACCGAGTGGTGGTCGTCACCGGCGCCGCCCGCGGGATCGGCCGGACCATCGCGGAGCGGTTCCGCCTCGAGGGCGCGCACGTGGTCGCGCTCGACCTGGCGGTGGCGCTCGCGGACCGCGCGGCGGACGACCAGCCGGGAGGCCCGCCCAGCGTCCCGGACGCCGCCCACCCGCTCGAGGTGCTCGCCTGCGACGTCACCGACCCGGAGTCGGTGCGCGACGCCGTGGACGAGGTGGTGGCCCGGCACGGCACCGTCGACGTCCTCGTCAACAACGCAGGGATCAACGTCGAGGGGCGGGTGGTGGACCTGGAGTGGGACGCCTGGCGACGGTGCATGGACGTGAACCTCGGCGGCACCTTCCTCATGAGCCAGGCGGTGGCGCCCGTCATGCAGCGGGCGGGGCGCGGCCGGATCATCAACGCGGCGTCCTTCGCGGCGATCGTGCCGAGCGTGGGGAGCGCGGCCTACGCGGCGTCGAAGGCGGCGGTCGTGCAGTTCACCCGGGTCCTGGCATCCGAGCTGGGGCCGTGGGGCATCACCGTCAACGCGTACGCGCCGGGGATGGTGCCGACCGCGATGAACGGCTTCGCGACCATGCCGGCCGCCGCACAGGACCGGCTGCTCGACACGCTGTCGATCCGGCGGTGGGAGACGCCGGACGACGTGGCGGACGTGCTGCTCTTCCTGGCGAGCGACCTGGCCGGGTACGTCACGGGGACGCTGCTCGACGTGTCGGGCGGCAAGCTCGCGACCCAGATCCCGTCGCGGGCGTACGAGGGCTGATCCGGACCCGGGCGGTCGCCTCCGCGAGCGGGCGGAGTCGGAGGCAGTCTGGACCATCGCGGCGGACCCTGTCCGCTCGCACAGGATCTGCGCATGCGGCTCTCCGTAGGCTGTGAGGTGCCAAGAGAGCCGGACTGCAGCCCGACCCCCGAGGAGGTGCCCCTGTGTTCACCGTCCTCATCGCGTTCGGCGTCATCGCACTCGTCGTCTCCGCACTCACTCCCCTGCTGGGGCGTCGCGTCTTCTTCGTCGCCGCCCTCGCCCCCACCGCTGCCGCGGTCCTCACCCTGACCCAGACCGCTCCGGCACTCGGCGACGGCGTCACGGAACGCGTGCGCTGGATCCCACAGCTCGCACTCGACCTGGCGTTCCGGGTGGACGCCCTGTCGTGGGTGCTCGCCCTCGTGGTCACCGTGGTCGGCGCGCTCGTGCTCGTCTACTGCGCCTCGTACTTCTCCGACGACGAGCCCGGGCTCGGTCGGTTCGCCGGCGTCCTGACCGCCTTCGCCGGGTCGATGTACGGCCTGGTGATCGCGGACGACGTCATCGTGCTGTTCGTCCTGTGGGAGGCCACGACGGTCTTCTCCTACCTGCTCATCGGGCACGACGCCGTGAAGCGGGCCAGCCGGGCCGCGGCCATGCAGGCCCTCGTCGTCACCACCGCCGGTGGGCTCGCGATGCTCGCCGGGCTCGTCGTGATCTCGGTCGCCGCCGGCACCACGTCGCTGTCCGGGATCATCGCCGCTCCCCCGACCGGCACGGCCGTCTCGGTGTCCGTCATGCTCGTCCTGGTCGGTGCGCTGACGAAGTCTGCGATCGTGCCGTTCCACTTCTGGCTGCCCGCCGCGATGGCCGCGCCGACCCCGGTCAGCGCCTACCTGCACGCCGCCGCGATGGTGAAGGCCGGCATCTACCTGGTCGCCCGGCTGGCCCCGGCCTTCGCGCTGCTCGACGGCTGGCGCGAGACGATCACGGTGCTCGGGGTGCTCGGCATGCTCGTCGGCGGGTACCGGGCCCTGCGGCAGACCGACCTCAAGCTGCTGCTCGCGTACGGCACGGTCGCCCAGCTCGGGTTCCTGGTGCTCGCCGCCGGGTGGGGCGTGCCGGAGATCGCCCTCGGTGGGGTGGTGCTGCTCGTCGCCCACGCCACGTTCAAGTCCACGCTGTTCCTGGTCGTCGGCACGGTCGACCACGTCGCCGGGACCCGGGACCTCTGGAAGCTCAGCGGTGTCGGACGCCGTCTGCCCGGGCTCGCCGCCGTCGCGGTGCTCGCGCTGGCGTCGATGGCCGGCATCCCGCCGTTCATCGGCTTCGTCGCGAAGGAGGTCGTGCTCGGCGGCTTCCTCGAGGAACTGCACGGAACCGACGCCGGGTGGGGCTGGGTCGCACTCGTCGGTGTCACGATCGGTTCGGTCCTGACCGTCGCCTACTCGTGCCGCTTCTTCTGGGGGACCTTCGCCCGCAAGTCCGGGGTCGCCCAGACCGACCCGCACGCGCTGCACGGGCTCTGGGTCGTTCCCACGGTGCTCGGCGTCGCGGGGCTCGTCCTCGGGCTCGCGACCCCGTTCGTCGCGCACGGCTTCGAGTCCGCCGCCACGGCCGCGCGGCACGGTACCGGCGAGGTCCCGCACCTGGCGCTCTGGCACGGGTTCGAGCCGGCACTCGGCATCTCCGCCCTGACCCTGGTCGGCGGTGGCCTCCTGTTCCTGTTCCGCGCCCGGGTCGAGGCCGTGCAACACCGCCTGGCCGGCTCACCCTCGGCGTCCGCGAACTACCGACGGATGATGCGCGGGCTCGACCGGTTCGCGACCTGGCTGACCGCCAGCCTGCAGCGCGGTTCGCTGCCCTACTACCTGACCGTGATCCTGTCGGTGTTCGTCGCCGGTGCCCTCGCCAACCTGGTCGTCGGAGGCCCCTGGGCCTTCCACATCCGGTTCGCCGACACCTGGGGCCAGCTGCCCGTCGTCGTCGTGATGGCGATGGCCGCGATCGCCGTCCTGGCCGCGAAGACCCGGTTCGCCGCAGCCGTCCTGGTCGGCGTGACCGGGTACGGCACCGCGATCCTGTTCCTGCTGCACGGCGCCGTCGACCTCGCGCTCACCCAGCTCGTCGTCGAGACCGTGACCCTGATCGCGTTCGTCCTCGTGCTGCGTCGCCTGCCCCCGCGCATCGGCACCGCCAACCCGTCGCGCTTCCGGGTGCTCCGGGCACTGTTCGCCGCCCTCGCCGGCCTGACCCTGGCGATCGTGGTCGTCGTCGCCGCGTCCGCCCGCACCGCCGAGCCGCTCTGGCCCGACCTGCCGGCGCTGACCAGCTCCTTCGGGCACGGCCTCAACGTCGTCAACGTCGCCCTCGTCGACCTGCGCGGCTGGGACACCCTGGGCGAGCTGACCGTCGTCGTGGCCGCGGCGACCGGTGTCGCGAGCCTGATCTTCGTGCGGTCGCGGGAAGACACCCTGCCGCGACTCCGGGACATGCCGGCCTCGGTCGCGAGCGGTGACGACCGGGCCGACGGCGAGCCGCGGGCCTGGCTGCCGACGAGCGCCGCGATCCCGACCGGACGCTCGGCACTGCTCGACATCGTCGTCCGCCTGCTGTTCCACGGGCTCGTCGTGCTGTCGGTCTACCTGCTCTTCGCCGGACACAACTCGGCCGGTGGTGGCTTCGCGGGCGGTCTCGTCGCCGGTGTCGCCCTCGCCGCCCGGTACCTGGCCGGGGGCCCGGCGGAACTCGGGGCCGCGGCACCGATCCGTGCCGGGCGACTGCTCGGCCTCGGGGTCGCCACGGCCGGCATCACCGCGATCACGCCGATGTTCTTCGGCAAGGACGCCCTGTACTCCGAGTTCTTCGAGGCCACCGTCCCGCTCCTCGGCCACGTCGAGTTCGTCACCGCCACGTTCTTCGACATCGGCGTGTACCTGGTCGTCGTCGGACTCGTGCTCGACGTGCTCCGCTCGCTCGGGGCCGAGGTCGACCGACAGCGTCTCGAGGACCGCCGCGTCCCCACCGCCGACACCCAGGAGGGACCCGCATGACCGTCACCCTCGTCCTCGTCATCGCGATGGCCGTGCTGTTCTCGTGCGGCGTCTACCTGCTCCTCGAACGCTCCCTGACCCGGATGCTGCTCGGGTTCCTGCTCCTCGGCAACTCCCTGAACCTGCTGCTGCTGACGATGTCCGGCGCGGCCGGTGACCCGCCGATCGGCAAGTCCGCCGAGGGGATCACGGACCCGCTGCCCCAGGCGTTCGCCCTCACCGCGATCGTCATCACCTTCGCGGTCAGCGCGTTCCTGCTGGCCCTCATCCACCGCTCCTGGCGGCTGTCGCGTGCGGACGAGGTCGAGGTGGACGAGGCCGACGTCGCGATCCGCACCGACCGCGCCGACCCCGCCGACGACGACCCCGAGCTCGCCGAGGACGACAGCCCCCGACGGTACGACCCGAAGTCCCCCGAGGACGCGGACGACCCGCACGAAACGGCCCCACACCCGACCGAGAGCAGGCCCGCACCGTGACCTCCCTCGTCCCGCTCCTGGTCCTCGTCCCGCTCCTCGGCGCCGCCGTCGCCCTCGGACTCCTCCGCCACCAGCAGCTGCAGCGCGCCATCACGGTCGCGGTGCTCGTCATCGCGGTCGCGGTCGCCGTCACGCTCATGGTCCTGGTCGACCGGCACGGCACCATCGTCGTGCAGGTCGGCGGCTGGCAGGCCCCGTACGGCATCTCACTGGTCGTCGACCGGCTGAGCGCCCTGCTCCTGACGGTGTCGAGTTCGGTGCTGCTCGTCGTCCTGCTGTTCTCCATCGGGCAGGGCCTGGCCGACGACGACGAGGACGCCCCGGTCACGATCTTCTACCCGACCTACCTGGTGCTGGCGGCGGGCGTGCTCGACTCGTTCATCGCCGGCGACCTGTTCAACCTGTACGTGGCGTTCGAGATGCTCCTGGTGGCGAGCTACGTGCTCATCACCGTCGGCGGCAGTGTGCAGCGGGTCCGCGCCGGAACCACCTACATCGTGACGAGCCTGATCGCGTCGTCGATCTTCCTCGCCGCCATCGGCCTGGTCTACGGCGCGACCGGCACCGTGAACATCGCTCAGATCAGCGAGCGGATGGCCGACCTGCCGGAGCACGTGCAACTGCTGCTGCACACGATGCTGCTCATCGGGTTCGGCATCAAGGCGGCCGTGTTCCCACTGGCGTTCTGGCTGCCGGATTCGTACCCGACCGCCCCCGCACCGGTCACCGCGGTGTTCGCGGGTCTGCTCACGAAGGTCGGCATCTACGCGATCATCCGACTCGAGACGATCATCTTCCCGAGACCCCAACTGAACTCGGTCCTGCTCGTGGTGGCGGTGCTGACGATGGTGGTCGGGGTGCTCGGCGCGGTGTCGCAGACCGACGTGAAACGACTGCTGTCCTTCACGCTCATCAGCCACATCGGCTTCATGGTGATGGGCATCGGCCTCGGGTCGGTGGCCGGCACCGCCGCGGCGGTCTTCTACACGGTGCACCACATCGTCGTGCAGACCACCCTGTTCCTCGTCTCCGGCCTCATGGAGCGGGTCGGCGGCACGACCTCGACGCGCTCCCTCGGCGGCCTCCTCAAGGCGGCGCCCCTGCTCGCCGCGCTGTACCTGATCCCGGCGTTCAACCTCGGCGGCATCCCGCCGTTCTCCGGCTTCATCGGCAAGCTCGGCCTGTTCCGGGCCGCGGCCGAGGACGGCTCGCCACTCGCGTACGTGACGATCGGCGCCGGGGTCGTGACGAGCCTCCTGACCCTGTACGCGCTGATGCGCGTCTGGGATGCGGCCTTCTGGCGCCCCGAGCCCGCCGCCGAGGCCGCCGCCCCGCACGCCAGTGTCGCCGAGCCGCACGAGCACCTGCGTTCGCCGGAACCCGCGCCGGTCACGGTCCCCGAGACGGAGACCGAGGGCCGGACAGGAGGCCCGTCCGACACCGGTGCGTCGGCTGCGGTCGTCCGCGCCCCGGCCGGCGACGGCTCGGTCGCGACGCTCGACGACCCGACGCGGTCGGACGCCCACGACCACGGCGACGCACCGTCGACCGAGCACGCCCGGGCGAAGCTGCCACCGATGCTCGTCGTCGTGACCACCATCGCCGTCCTCGGGTCGGTCGCCCTCACCGTCCTCGCCGGGCCGCTCTACGGGTACGCGACCCGCGCCGCCGAGTCCCTCGAGTCGCCCGACCGCTACGTGCAGGCCGTGCTCGGGGGTGAGGCGCGATGACCGACGCCCGACGCTTCACGAACGCCCGCCGGATGGCGCTGGCGTGGCGCTACGACGTGCCGCTCGTCACCGGGCTCACGGTGCTGTGGGCGCTGCTCTGGGGGAACTGGACACCGCTCACGTTGCTCTGCGGCGTCGTCGTCGCGCTGCTCGTCACCCAGTCGCTGCCGCTGCCGCCGGTCCCGCTGTCGGCACGGTTCTCGATCGTGCACGTCGTCTGGTTCCTGCTCGTCTGGGCGGGGTACGTCGTGCTCGCGTCGTTCCGGGTCGCCTGGGTCGCGGTCCGGCCACGAGGGGTCCGGACGAGCTCGATCGTCCTCGTCCAACTGCACACCACGTCGGAGATGACCTTCACGCTGTCCACCATCGCGATCTCACTCGTCCCCGGCTCCTACGTCATCGACGAGGACCTGCGCCGCCGACGCCTGCTCCTCCACGTGCTCGACACCGAGCGCATCGAGCAGGTGGACGCCGCCCGACGCGAAGCGCACCGGATCGAGGCGCTCGTGATCCGTGCGATCGGCTCAGCGCAGGACGTCTCCGAGCTGTCCGAACCGCTGCCCGAGGTGGTCCGGTGAGCGCCGCCGTCGTCGTCATGGCGGTCGGGATCGCCCTGGTCCTGGCGTTGCTCGGCGCGACCCTGGTCCTCGCGGTCGGCCGGATCGTCCGCGGCCCCACCATCCTCGACCGGATGATCGGGTCCGACATGGTGCTCACCACCGTCCTGCTCGTGATCGCCGCGTCGATCGTCGTCCGCCAGGACGCGAGTGCCGTGCCGGTGCTCGTCGTGATCGCCGCGACGAGCGTCTTCGCGACCGTCGCCGTCGCGCGCGCGGTCACCCCGTCGACCGACCCGGACGACGAGGGCATGGACGCGACCACCCCGGAGCACGCCGTGCAGGCAGCAGACGGAGAGGCCGCGGTCGGCGGTCAGGACGAGCCCGATCACAGCGCGGGAGGGCAGCGATGACCGAGATGACGGACATTCTCCAGGCATTCCTCGACGACGCCGGCATCCGGGCGTGGATCGCCCTCGCGCTGCTGCTCGTCGGGGCTGCGCTGTCGCTCGGCGCGGCGATCGGCATCGTCCGGTTCCCCGACCCGCTGGTCCGACTGCACGCGATGTCGAAGCCGCAGGTCCTCGGTCTCGCCTGCTGCCTGGCGGCTGTCGTCGTCGCGGTGTGGACCTGGTCCGTGCTGTGGATGGTGATCCCGGCGATGGTGTTCCAGCTCGCACTCGTGCCGGTGTCGACGCACATGATCGCCCGCGCTGGACTGCGCTCGGGCGACTACCGGCACGAGGACCTGCTGGTCGACGACACCGAGACGTGACAGATCACGTCGAAGGCCTCCCGGCTCCCACTCGACGCGGTCCGTCCCACCCCCCCGGATGGCCAGGGGGTCGATGCCCAGCCCGCACGCTGTTCCAGGACCCTCGCGATGAGTGTGATGAGGGGCATGACAACCACCACGGCAACCGCCCCTCCCCAGGTCGACAGCGACACCGCCCTCGCGCTGCTCGACGTCACACGCACACACGGCACCGGTGAAGCCAGTGTCACCGCACTGCGGAACGTCACCCTCGAACTGCCGAAGGGCACGTGGACCGCGATCATGGGCCCTTCCGGCTCGGGGAAGTCCACGCTCCTGCAGATCGCCGCCGGCCTCGACCGGGCCGATTCCGGTCGGGTGGTCCTCGGCGGGACGGACATCACCGAGGCAGACGACCACGAGCGCACGCTGTTGCGCCGGAACCGCATCGGCTTCGTGTTCCAGACGTTCAACCTCATCGCATCACTCACAGCCGAACAGAACGTCGCCCTGCCTCTGGAGTTGGCGGGACGACGCCCGTCGCGGCAGATGATCCGCGACGCTCTCACACGGGTCGGCCTCGGCGAGCGAGCGGGTCACCGGCCACGGGAGTTGTCCGGAGGTCAGCAGCAGCGTGTCGCGATCGCCCGTGCGATGATCACCGCACCCGAGGTCCTGTTCGCGGATGAGCCGACCGGTGCTCTCGACTCCGGTGCCGCGCGGGTGGTCCTCGCCATGATGCGTGAGATGACCGACGCGGGACAGACCATCCTGATGGTCACCCACGATCCTGCCGCTGCCGCTGCCGCTGACTCGACGGTGTTCCTCCGTGACGGGCGCTTGGTCGACTCCCTCGTGGGCGCCGACGCATCGGCGATCGCGAGCCGCCTCGTGTCCCTGGAGACGGGACGATGAACGGGATCGCGTTGCGAGGCTTCCGCGAGCGCTGGCAGACCTACGTCGGCGCGGTCGTGACCGTTGCGCTCGGTGTCGGACTCGTCCAGGCGTCCTTGCTGCTCCTGCTGTCCGTCCTCGGCATGCAGCCTCCTGCTGGCGCTGACGCGCTGACCCAGGCACGGTTCGACGGCAGCACCATCGTCGCGGTGACCGTGGTCTCGGTCACCCTGGGCTTCGCCGCATTCCTGGCTGTCTTCATCATCGCCTCCACGTTCGCCTTCTCGGTGGACGAGCGACGACGAGACCTCGCTCTCCTGCGGATCGTCGGTGCCGAGGTCGGGCAAGTGCGACGGATGCTCCGGGGCGAGGCACTCATCCTCGGTCTCCTGGGAGCCGCCATCGGTGTCCCGGCCGGCGTCGGGCTGATGCAGATCGAGACGCGCATGCTCGTCGATGCCGGGTTCGTGCCGCAGGGGTTCGCCCCGGTCTGGCAGGTGTGGATCGTCCCCGCGTCCTTGGCGTTCGGTGTCGGTCTCGCGTTCGCAGGAGTCACCGTCGCTGCACGCCGCGCCGCCCGTATCGAACCCTTGGACGCCGTCCGGGCGGTGGGTGCAGCAGCACGACCGATGACGAGAGCACGATGGACCGCAGGACTCGGGTTCTCCGCGGCGACCGTCGCCCTGGTGGTGCTGGCACCCGCCGGCGGCCTCGCAGGAGGGCAGGCGATGGCCATGTCCGCCGGCATCACCGCCGCCCTCGCGATCACGATGACGGCTCCCGCGCTCGTGCCGGTCGTGGCCACGATCCTCCCCCGCCCTCGCTCGGCCGTCGGTGTCCTCGCCTTCGCGAACCTCCGGGACGCCCGGAGCAGGTCAGCGTCCACGGCCACACCTCTCATCGTCCTGCTGGCGCTGGTCCTGAGCCAGCCGATCGCGATGTCGTCCTTCACCGACGCGGCGACCGCGCAGATCGCGCGCGGCACGCACGCCGACCTGGTGCTGGAGAGCAGCGGCTCGCTCGCGACAGACCCGGGGACGATCCCGGGGGTGGTGAGCGCGTCCACCGAGTGGACGGTGCCGGTGCGGATCCAGCCGTCCGGGTCATCGATCTCGGGCATGCCGGAAGACCTGGCGGGCACCGCCCTGCCGATCACGACCGAAGCCCTCGTGATGGACCCCGGGACGTTCGCCACCGCACATCCCGGAGCTCGGGAGGCACTCCAGGACCTCGGCCGTACCGCTGCTGCACCCGGACCTGGTGCCGCGGGGCTGGGACTGGGAGATGCAGGAACGGTCAGCATCGGCGACCGTCACCTCGGGTCGGTCCGGTTCGGCACTCCGGTTCCAAAAGGCAGCGCTGGGCAGGTCGGGATCGTCGTACGACGGGACTTCGTGCCGGCGGACATCCTCGAGGCCAGCCCGGCCACCACCTTCGTGGAGATCCGGTCCGGAGCGGATCGTCGTGCAGTCAGTGCTGCGCTCGCTGACCTCGGCTCGGTGACCGACATGCGCACGTGGGTCACGGAAACCGGCTCCGCTGGTCAGGACCAGAACGCGCAGGTCCTGGTCGTCGTCATGGCCGTCGGTGCCCTGTACGCGGTCATCGGCATCCTCAACGCAGTCGCCATCGCCGCGTCAGGCCGACGCCAGGAGTTCGCGGTTGCGCGAGCGAGCGGCATGACCCGAGCCCAGGTCCTGACAGCGGCAGCTCTCGAGACGCTCCTGGTCGCCGGATCGGCCGTGGGCTTGGCCCTCACTGCGAGCGTGATGACGGTGTTCGCCGTGCTCATGGGAACAGCGCAGGCCACCGGAGCAGCGACGCTGGACATCCCGTGGCCACTCGTGATCGCGGCGGGTGCGGGAGGTCTCGTCCTGACCGGAGTCGCTGGGCTGGTCGCCGCGGCCGTCGCAACCCGGCAGCAGCCCGCCGCACTCCTGTCGGCGCGAGGATGAGTGCATGACGAACCGACCACAGCCGTACGTCAGCGAATGGCAGAGTGCACCCCGACGCGCCTGGTACCTCATCACGGCGCTCCCGGTCGACCTCGTCGGCTTCGTTGTCGTGGTACCGCTGCTGTGCCTGGGACTCGGACTGAGCATCGTGTGGGTCGGGCTGCCGCTGCTCGCGCAGACGGTCCGGCTCGGCGGGCTCCTGGGGACCGTCGCGCGCCGCCGCGCCGCACAGGTCGGCTCCGTTCCGAGTCCCCCGGACTGGACGATCGGCACCGCTTCCCCGCGGGGAGGAACCGCGACGGGGCCGTGGCTGCGCATCACCGCACCGCTCGGCGACACCCGGAACTGGGCGTACACGGCTCACACGCTGGCGACCTTCCCGCTGGCCGTCGCCACATGGGTGGCGACGGTCGCGTGGGGCGCCACCGCCATCGGTGCTGTCACGTTCCCCGCGTGGGGCGGGCTGGTCACCCAGCAGGACGACGTCTGGCTCGCACGGGTGGCTGCCGGCATCGGCGACAGCGGTCAGTGGACGGGGCTCGTCGTGCGCCCGGTCGTCATGGTCCTCTGGGGGCTCGCCCTCGTCGTGACGTTCCCCCTCGTCCTGCACGTCCTGACGGCGGCGCACCTACGCCTCGCCGCGCTCCTGCTCGGCGAACGGGAGAACGCCCGGCTCCTGCGCGGCGCCCAACGCGCCGAATCCGGTCGTCGTGCTGCCCTCCTGGCCGAGGACGCCTCACTCCGTCGACTGGAACGGGACATCCACGACGGCCCGCAGCAGCAACTCCTCCGACTGCAGTACGACCTCGCCATCGCCCTCCGCCGCCTCCCGGACGACACCCCTGCAGCGGAACGACTGGTCGCCGAGTCGCTCGAACGCGCGAAAGCGGTGCTCGAGACGATCCGGAACCTCTCGCGCGGACTCGCCCCACCGATCCTCCAAGACCGTGGTCTCGCAGCCGCGATCCGGTCCCTCGCGGACGACAGCGTGGTACCGACGACAGCCGAGGTCCGCCTCGACGACGCGGGCCCCGGTCTCGGGGCAATCGAGAGGAGCGCGTACGCGATCCTCTCCGAACTCGTCACCAACGTCGCCAAGCACGCCGATGCCAGGGCCGTGGAGCTCCGAGCAGTTGCAGGGTCGGACGGGAACCTCGAGCTCGAGGTCCGTGACGACGGCCACGGCGGCGCGCTGATGGACGAGGGGCACGGGCTCAGCGGCCTGCGTGCTCGCGTCGAAGGCCTGCAGGGAGCCCTCTCCATCAGCAGCCCTCCGGGAGGCCCGACCAAGGTCCTCGTCACGATCCCGATCCCGCAGGATGCCGACCCGGACGAGACCCCTACCCTGGCGTCGTGACCCTCGGACAAGAACCACCTCCCCACCAGTTGCGCCTCGTCCTCGCGGAAGACTCGCTCCTGCTCCGGGAAGGCACCGTCCGTCTGTTCGAAGAGGCCGGGTTCGCCGTTGCCGGCTCGTACGGGGACGCGGACAGCCTCCTCGCCGATCTCGGGACGGTCCGGCCCGACGTTGCCGTCCTCGACGTCCGGATGCCACCCACGTTCCGCGATGAAGGTCTCCGGGCTGCGGTACGGATCCGGACCGAGCACCCCGAGGTGGCCGTGTTGCTGCTCAGCCAGTACGCAGAACTGGATTACGCCCGGGAACTCCTCGCCACCGGAGAACACCACATCGGGTACCTCCTGAAGGACCGCATCTCCTCGATCGACGAACTCAAGGCGGACGTCGTCCGGGTCACCCGTGGCGGTCTGGTCCTCGACCCACAGATCGTCCAGCGCCTCTTCACCCGACGCACCGATCCGATCGAACGCCTGACTCCGCGCGAACGGGACGTCCTCCGCCTCATCGCGGAGGGGCACACCAACCAGGCGATCGCGCATCGGCTCGGGCTCGCGATCGCCTCCGTCGAGAAGCACATCGGCTCCATCTTCGCCAAGCTGGATCTCGAGCCGACCCCCGACGGGCATCGTCGGGTGCTCGCCGTCCTCGCGTGGCTCCGAGCAGGAGGAGTGTGAACGAGGACGCCTCGAACGAGGTCACAGCGCTGCCCGAAGGGAATCCCGGATGACTCCACCGACCGAACGCTTCACGATCGTCCGCAGCAGCCGCAGCGACTGGCAGCAGTTCCGTGACCTACGCCTCCGGATGCTCGCGGACACGCCGCTCGCCTTCCTCGAGACCCTCGAGGGAGCTCAGCAGGTCGGTGACGACGAGTGGCGTCGACGTGCCGGCGGTGGAGCCGACAACGGAACGGCGTGGTTCGTCGCCGTCGACACGTCGACCGGCACGTGGGCCGGGATCATGGGCGGTCGCATCGAGAACGAAGCGCCCCTCCTGATCGGCGTCTTCGTGGATCCCGACTCACGAGGCCGGGACGTCGGCGTCACGGACGCGCTCCTCGACGCGGTGGAGGACTGGGCACGTGAGCGGGGCCAGCAGCTCTTCCTGCACGTGCACGAGGACAACCCGCGAGCCATCGGCTTCTACCGCCGTCGGGGATTCACGCCGACCGGTCGGCGATTGCCCTACCCGTTGCCGCCCGCCGGCGAGGAACTGGAGCTCGTGAAGAGTCTGCAGTGAACCGTGATGGACGGTCTCCGCGCCGATGCACATCGGACGGCCACCGGAGGCGTCGACCCTGAGCCGCACGTCCGACGATGGCGCCGCGGTCGTCAGCGCACCGCTTCCCGGCGGGACAGCACCAGGTTGGCGAAGCCCGCCAGCACGACGATCGCGGCCGAGATCGCCGGGAACGCCATCGCGGCCGGGGTGCCGGCACGCTCGGCGACCTCACCGACGACCGCACTCGCGATCGACTGCCCGACGATGACCGCCGAGCCGAGGATCGTCATGGTCGTCGCCGAACGGCCCACCGGCGACCGATCCGAGCCCAGGCTGTACTGGGTGACGAGGGTGGGGCCGATGCCGATCCCCATCACGGCGAGGACGATCCCGACCGCCAGCACGGAGTCCGCGGTGGCGAAGACGATCGCCGACCCGAGCAGCAGGACGCCGAAGAGCAGCCACCGCCAACCGAGCCGGAAGGCCCGCGGGAACGCCGCCGAGCCGAGCGCGAGCCCGGCCGAGCCGATGCCCATCAGGCCGTAGAGCAACCCGGCTCGCGACGACCCGCCGTGGCCGGCCATGAACGCGGTCAGCGCGGTCAGCGTCGACCCGAAGAAGAACCCGATGCCGAGGATGCCGACGACGACCACCACCAGTCGGGGCCGCAGGAGCTGCCGGGCCGGCGCCGGACGCGGGTCGGACGCATGCCCGAGGGTCAGGCGACCGGTCGGGTGCAGGGCGAACGCGGTGACGAACACGAACGTCAGGACCGAGGCACCGGCGACGGCGACCCACGGCGCGATGGCGCTCGCGAGGACGCCGACCAGGAACGGTCCGACGATGAAGACGGTCTCGTCCGCGGCGGACTCGTACGCCATGGTGCCGCTGAGGACCCGCTCGTGCCGCTTCGGTTCCATCCGGTTCCGGATGATGGCGACGAGCCGGGTGCGGGACATCGGCGCGACCTGCGGGGCGCTCGCGCCGATGAGGAACGACATCGCCAGGACGGCCAGGTCCGGGGCGCTGCTCTGGACGACGAACGGCAGCGCGCCGAGCAGGACCGCGTTGGCCAGGCCGACGGGCACGAGCACGGCGCGCTGCCCGTACTTGTCCGCGGCGGCGCCGACGAGCGGCCCGAACAACGCCGAGCCGATGCCGACCGAGGCCGAGTTGATGCCACCGAGGGCGACCGAGTCGCGCGCGGCGACGACGAGCGTCAGCACGCCGACGACCATCATCGCGAACGGCAGTCGCGCCACGAAGGCGATGGGGAAGTAGGACCGCCCGGCGAGGGCGATCAGGGAAGCGCCGGAGGAACGCGCCTGGAGCATGGTGGGGGTGTGCCTTCTCGGCCCACGTGTGGAGCGGACCCATCGGGTGCCGCCGCTGTCCGCCGGGGTGCCGGCGTCCGGTAGATACACGGTTGCTACTGGTTTGCCCGTCCACTGTACCTGCCGGACGGGAGGCTCACCCAGGGTCCGGCACCGAGCCTCCCGTCCGCCGAGTTCGACACTTACGGTCGCAAGTGTCGAACTCGGTGCTCGCTGGTGACACTTCGCACCGGACGCGGGATGGCCCGCGGTCAGGAGACCTCGCCGGAGCGGGCCCCCGCCCAGAGGTCGACGTCGGTGATGCCGACCGTGTGCTCGTCGATGGTGCGGAGCTCGTCGTCCGAGAACGTCGTGTTCGCGAGCGCGGCGACGTTGTCCTCGAGCTGCTCCACGCGGGAGGCACCCATCACGAGCGAGGTGACCCGCTCGTCCCGCAGGGCCCAGGCCAGGGCGAGCTGCGCCATCGTCTGGCCGCGCGACTCGGCGACGGCGTTGAGCGCACGGAGGTGTTCGACGACCTCGGGCGTGATCGACGAGGGGTCGAGCGACTTCCCGGCCGCGGCACGCGAGCCCTCGGGCACGCCGTCGAGGTACTTGCCGGTGAGCAGCCCCTGCGCCAGGGCGGTGAACCCGATCACGCCGAACCCGAGCTCGCCGGCCGCGTCGAGCAGCCCCTCGGTCTCGATCCAGCGGTTCAGCATCGAGTAGGACGGCTGGTGGATGAGGAGCGGCGTGCCGAGGTCGCGGAGGATCGCGGCGGCCTGACGGGTGCGCTCGGCGTCGTACGACGAGATGCCGACGTAGAGCGCCTTGCCCTGCTGGACGGCGGTGTGCAGCGCTCCCACCGTCTCTTCGAGCGGCGTCGACGAATCGAGGCGGTGCGAGTAGAAGACGTCGACGTAGTCGAGCCCGGTGCGGCGGAGGGACTGGTCGAGCGAGGCGAGGACGTACTTGCGGGAGCCGCCGCCCTGGCCGTAGGGGCCGGGCCACATGTCCCAGCCGGCCTTCGTCGAGACCACCATCTCGTCACGGTACGGCGCGAAGTCCTCGCGCATGAGCTTGCCGAAGTTCAGCTCCGCGGCACCGTAGGGCGGGCCGTAGTTGTTCGCCAGGTCGTGGTGGGTGATGCCGAGGTCGAACGCCCGGCGACTGACCGCTCGCTGGGTCTCGAACGGGACGTCGTCGCCGAAGTTGTGCCAGTAGCCCAGCGAGAGCAGCGGCAGGTCGAGGCCCGAGTGCCCGGTCCGCCGGTAGGTCATCGAGTCGTAGCGGTCGTCGGCAGCGATGTAGGTCATGGACCCGAGCCTGCCACGGCGCTACCGTGGGCTGCACCGACGAGGGAGCACCCATGGCAGCACGCGACGACGCGCCCGAGACCACCTTCACCGCCGAGGAGCGTGCTGCGATGCGCGAGCACGCGGCCGAGGTGAAGGCCAGCCGGAAACGCGGGACGACGAAGGCCGAGAAGGCGGCGCTGGACGCCCAGGCCGTGGTCGACAAGATCGCCGCGATGCCCGAGCCCGACCGGGGTCTGGCCGAACGGATCCACCGGATCGCGCTCGAGGCTGCTCCCGACCTGGCACCGAAGCTCTGGTACGGCATGCCCGCGTACGCGAAGGACGGCGCCGTCGTGTTCTTCTTCCAGGACGCAGGGAAGTTCAAGGCGCGCTACTCGACGCTCGGGTTCCAGGACCCGGCGACGCTGGACGACGGGTCGTTCTGGCCGACCTCGTTCGCGGTGACGCCGGAGTTCTCCGGCGCCGACGAGCAGGCCGTCGCCGAGCTCATCCGTCGCGCGACGGCCTGAGCCCCGCCTCGATCCGCTCGAGCAGGCCGACGGCGGACACCACGGCGGCAGCGTCGATGCCCTGCGCCCCGAGCGCTGTCCGGAGCGCGTCCGCCCACCGGGCCCGCAGCACACCGATGTTCTCGGCCGCGAGCGCCGTCGGGAACAGCTGTGTGGTCCGGGCGTCGTCCGGGTGCCTACGGCGTTCGACCATGCCCTTCGCGACGAGCGACCCGAGCGCGACGCTGAGGTTGCTCCGCCGGAGCGCGGTCGCGTCCGCCGTGGCACTCGGCGTCGTCCCGGGGTTCGTGTCGACCCAGCGCATCACCAGGACCTCGGTACCGGTCAGTGGCACGACGTCGACCGCGCGCGGCCCGGTCGGGTCGAGCTCCCGCGCGACGCTGAGGACGACGTCCGCAAGCCGGGCCAACGCGTCGTCGGAGGTCGGGGAGGTCATCCCCGCACCGTAACCCGCGCCGACGGACAGCCTGCTGGGCGACGGACGGCGCTCAGTGCCGTGCGGTGAGCGCCGGGCGCCGCAGCACGGGGATGCGCGGCATCGCCCAGTCCACCCAGACGAGCCGGGCGGCCGGCGCGACGGCGAGCGCCCACACCACCGACGCGACGGTGTCGGTCGGGTAGTGCACGGCGTCGATGGTGAGCGACAGCACGACCACCACGACGACCACGGTGCCGAGCGTCACCGCGAGGGTGTGCCATCGGGTGTCGCGGAGCACCCACGTCAGGGCGATGACGATGGCGACGATGAAGACGGTGTGCCCGCTCGGGTACGAGGGGTCGGGCTGCGTGGCGAACGGGTGCGGCAGCAGCGACGTGTCCGGGCGGGGGCGCTGGACGAGTTCCTTGACGAGGTCCGATGGCACCCAGGTGATCGCGACCGTCCCGGCGAACGCGGCCGCCGGGCGGACGTCGCGCTGCACGGCCCAGACCACCCCGGTGACGATGATCGTGACGCCGATCGCCGGGGCGGGGCTGATCACGTGGTAGACCGCAGACGTGAACGCCCCGAACCCCCCGGTGTGCAGGGTGTTCAGCGCGTGCGCGAGACCGAAGTCGACGTCGCCGAGGACGAACCCGACGATCGTGATGACGATCACGGTGCCGAGGGCGATCGCGAGCGTCGCGAGCGGGTACGGCGTGCGCACGAGGATGCCGGTCGACGTGCGCTCCCGGCGGGCAGGCGTCAGGGCGGGCGCGTCGGTCATCCGCTCATCCTCCAGCCGGCGCACTGCTGCCGTGCCGAGAGTCCGGCCCCGGCAGATCAGAGAGCGCTCAGCCCCGCCTCGACCGCCCCTCTGACGACGAGCCGCCGCACCTGCGCCGCCGCCCCCAGCGCCACAGCGTCCGACCCGAGCGCCGACTGCTCGACCCGGATAGCCGCCCCGCTGACCGGCGGCTCGTCCGCCAGTGCCACGGCGACGGCCGGCGCGAGCAGGTCCCACGACCGTGCGACACCACCGCCGATGACGACCGTCGTCACGTCGAGGATCCCCGCCGTGAGCAGGACGGCACGGGCGACGCCCCACCCCGCGGTCGCGAAGACGGCCTGCGCGTCCGGGTCCCCGGCTCGTGCGGCCTCGGCGACCTGGTGTGTGCCCAGTCGTCGGCCGGTGCTGGCGGCGTAGCGGTCCGCCATCCCGCGGGCGCCCGCGACGGTCTCGAGGTGTCCGCGCTGCCCGCAGGTGCAGGGGGTGTCGCCGAAGCCGGGCACGTGGCCGATCTCCCCCGCGGCACCGTGCGGTCCGCCGAACAGCGAGCCACCCAGGACGAGCGCACCGCCCACGCCGGTCCCGAGCGTCATGCCGAGCACGTCCGACTCGCCCGCGACGGCGCCGGTGGCGACCTCGCCGAGCAGGAACGCGTTGACGTCGTTGTCGAGCGTCGCCGGCACCCCGAGCCGTGCGGTGACGGCGTCGGTGACGCCGTACCCGGCCCAGCCGGTGAACGAGTTCGCGGTGACGAGCACCGTGCCCGTGGTCGCGTCGACGACACCGGCAGCCCCGACCCCGACACCCGCCAGGGAGGCCCGGTGCCGGTCGAGCAGGGACCGCACCGCCGCCTCGGCCGCGTCGAGGATCGCGTCGCCGCCGTCGTGCGCAGGCGTCGGCAGGTCGATGCGGTCGAGGACCTCGAGGTCGGTGGTGGCGAGGAGGACCTTCGTGTTCGTCCCGCCGACGTCGATGCCGGCGACGACCTCCGCGGTCACGGGGTCACCGCGGCGAGGGAGGCCAGGCGCTCGGTCCGACGCTGTCGTTGCACCACCGGGTCCGGGACCGGCACGGCGGCGAGCAGCCGTCGGGTGTAGTCCGTGGTGGGGTGCAGGAGCGTCGAGCCGGTCGGGCCCTGCTCCTCGACCGCGCCGGCACGCATCACGACGACCCGTTCGGCGAACTGCTGCACGACGGCGAGGTCGTGCGAGACGAACAGGCACGCGAAGCCCAGGTCGGCCTGCAGGTCGGTGAGGACCTCGAGCACGGCCTCCTGCACGCTGACGTCGAGCGCGCTGGTCGGTTCGTCGGCGACGAGCAGCCGCGGGTCGAGCACGAGCGCCCGGGCCAGGCTGACCCGCTGGCGTTGCCCGCCGGAGAGTTCCCGGGGAGCCCGAGTGGCCAGGGTGCGGGGCAGGCGGACGGCGTCCAGGACCTCGTCCACGCGGCGACGACGGTCGGCGGCCGAGGTCCGCCGCCGGTGGATGGCGAGCGGTTCGGCGATGCACTCGCCGACGGACATCCGCGGGTCGAGGGACGCCACCGGGTCCTGCAGCACCACGCCGATGCCGGAACGGAGCGCCAGGCGGTCCCGTCCACGGGTACGGCGGAGGTCCGAGCCGAAGAGCCGGACGCTGCCGGCGGTGGGGCGGACGAGTCCGAGGGCGACGCGGGCGGCGGTGGACTTCCCCGAGCCGGACTCGCCGACCAGGCCGACGGTCTCCCCCGCGTGCACGGTGACGTCGATGCCGCGCAGGGCGTGCACCGCGCGGGCGCCGCGACCGAAGGTGACCGAGACGTCGCGCAGGTCGACCACCGGGGGCGTGCCGGGCCTCCCGTCCGCATCGTCGGCGGACGTTGGCCGGTCCACGATGGCCGGGCGTGCGTCGGCCGAGCCGTCGGCGACCGACGCGGCGGTGTGGAGGCGCGGCACCGCGGCCAGCAGCCGCTCGGTGTACTCGTGCTGCGGCCGGAGCAGGACGTCCTCGACGCCGCCGGTCTCCACGATGGAACCCTGCAGCATCACGGCGACCCGGTCGGCGAAGTCCGCGACGACGCCCATGTTGTGGGTGACGAGCAGTACCCCGGTACCGGTGTCGACGGCGAGCGCCCGGAGCAGCTCGAGGATCTCGGCCTGCACGGTGACGTCGAGCGCGGTGGTCGGTTCGTCGGCGATGAGGAGCGCCGGCTCGTTGGCGATCGCCATCGCGATGACGACGCGCTGTCGCTGCCCGCCGGAGAGCTGGAACGGGAACGCCTTGGCACGCTCCTCCGGAGCGGGGATGCCGACGCGGCGGAGCAGGTCGACGGCCTCGGTCGCGGCGGCTGCGGCGGACACCTGCCGGTGGTTGCGGATGACCTCGGCGATCTGCGCCCCGACGCGGGTGAGTGGGTCGAGGGCGGTGGCGGGCTCCTGGAACACCATCGAGACCGTTCGTCCACGGAGCCGTCGGAGCTCGGGTTCCGGCGCACCGACGACCTGGCGGCCGTCGACGACCGCGCTGCCGGTGACGGTCGCGTTGCCGGAGAGCAGCCCCATCGCGGCCAGCGCGACAGTGGACTTTCCGGAGCCGGACTCGCCGACGAGGGCGAGGGTCTCGCCGGGGGCCACGGCCAGGGAGACGCCCTGGACGGCGTGCACGTCGCCGGACTCGGTGCTGAAGTGCACCCCCAGGTCGTCGACGGCGAGGATCGGTTCGGTGGCGGTCATCCGCGGCCCTTCACGTCGAATGCGTCCCGGAGTCCGTCGCCGACGGCGTTGAGCGCACAGACGACGAGGATCACGGCGAGTCCCGGCGGCACGATCAGCCACCAGCGACCGGAGTAGGCGGCGGTGAGTCCCGCCGAGAGCATGCCGCCCCAGTCCGTGGCCGGCGGCTGCACGCCGAGGCCCAGGTACGAGACGTAGGCGACGAGGAGGATCGCGTCGGCGACCTGGAACGTCGCGGCCACGACGATGGTCGACACCGAGTTCGGCAGCAGGTGCCGGCCGACGGCACGGGCGTGCGAGCCGCCGATGGCGCGGAGGGTGAGCACGAAGTCGCGGTTCTTCAGCGTCAGGGTCTCGGCGCGGATGAGCCGGGAGGGCACGAGCCAGGACACGAACCCGAGGATCACGATGAGGCCCCAGACGCCCGGGGTGGTGATCGCCGAGATGACGAGCAGGATGAACAGCGCCGGGATCGCGATGCCGGCGTCGACGACGCGCATCATCACGGCGTCGACCCAACCGCCGACGTACCCGGCGACGGAGCCCCACAGTGTGCCGACGACGGTGGCCAGGATCCCGGCTGCGATGCCGACCATCAGCGACACCTTGCCGCCGTACATCAGGCGGCCGAGGACGTCGTGGCCGACGGCGTCGGTGCCGAGCAGGTGGGGACCGCTCGGGCGCTGGTTCGCCTGCTCGAGCAGGGTGTGGGTCTGGTCGGTCGGGTACAGGAACGGTCCGACGAAGCAGAACAGCACGATGAGGACGAGCACGGCCAGGCCGATCACGGCGAGGGTGTTGTGCCGGAACCGGCGGGCGGCGAGCCGGAAGCCGGTCGCGGCGACCGTGATCGGTGCACCGGGGGTCTCGGGGGCGAGTTGGACGGTGGTCATGCGCGGCCTGCCTTCACGGCGCTCGTCCGGTACGTGTCGATCAGGGACTGGACGGTGGTCATGCGCGGCCTGCCTTCACTCGCGGGTCGATCAGGGACTGGACGGTGGTCATGCGCGGCCTGCCTTCACTCGCGGGTCGATCAGGGACTGTGCGACGTCGGCGAGGAGTGTGCCGATCACCGTCGCGATGGAGATCACGAGCACGCAGCCGAGCAGCGTCGGGTAGTCCGACGTCTGCGCCGCGTTCCAGAACAGCAGCCCCATGCCGGGGTAGTTGAACAGCTGCTCCGTGACGAGCGCCCCGCCGAAGAGCACCGGCAGGTAGTAGCCGAGCATCGCCACGACCGGCGTCAGCGAGTTCCGGAAGACGTGCCGGCGCAGGATCGTCGCCGTCGACGAACCGCCGGCCCGGGCGGTGCGGACGTAGTCCTCCTGCAGGTTCTCCAGCGTCGCCGCCCGCATGTAGCGACTGAAGACGGCGATCATCGCGAGGGCGCCGGTGAGCACCGGCAGGACGAGTCCGGCCGGCTGTTGGAACACCTCGGCGAGGGTGGTGCCGCTCGGGGCCTGCGACGGCAGCCACGGCAGCTGCTGGCTGAACACGATGATGAGCACGAGGCCGAGGAAGAACGCGGGGGTCGCGTAGAAGACGAACGCCAGTGCGGTGGCGGCGTAGTCGATCGCTCCGTTGCGTCGGGCTGCCTGCCACATGCCGACCGGGATCGCGATGACGATCCCGAGCACGGCGGAGAGTCCGGTGAGGACGAGGGTCTTCGGGATGCGCTCCTGGATCAGCTGCGAGACCGGTTCATTGAGCGTGTACGAGGTGCCGAGGTCACCGGTGAGCAACCGTCCGAGGAACCGGAGGTACTGCACCGGCAGTGACTGGTCGAGGCCCTGCGCCTGGTTGAACGCGGCGATCTGGGCGGGCGTCGCGGAGACGCCGAGCACGCCGCGGGCGGGTCCGCCGGGCAGCGCGTGCAGCAGGCAGAACACCACGACGGTGACGATGAGGATCACCGCGAGCGCCTGCAGGACGCGGCGGGTGAGGTAGAGGGCAGTGGTCATGCTGCTTCCGTTGGTCGGATGCTGACGGGACTCCCGGGAGGCGCGGTGCGGGTCGGACCCGCACCGCGCCTCCGGAGGGGGCTCAGTGGGCTACTTGCTCCACTTCCACTGGGCGGGGTGGAAGTTGGCCAGCGAGTCCTGGTCGAACCCGGTCAGGCCGCTCTTCTTGACGGAGATCTGGTAGTCCGGGCTCGGCAGCCAGATCACGGGCAGGTCCTTCGCGACCGCGGCGCTGTAGTCCTGCACGGCGCTCGCGTCGGTGGAGGTCGTCGTCGCGTCGATGAGGGAGTCGACCTGCTTGTTCGAGTAGCTGCCGAAGTTCGCCGAACCGCCGGTGGAGAACAGGGACTCACCGGTCGGGTAGGCCGGGAAGTACCAGCTGCCGGCGGTGCCGAAGAACGACAGGTCCCAGTCACAGCTGGACTCGTCGGCGGTGCAGGTCGGGGTCTGCGACAGGACGCTCGACACCGGGGCCGTCTTGATCGAGAAGCCGATGCCGGTCTTCTCCAGGGACGACTGGATGGCGCTCATCATGTTGTCGGTGACGGTCGAGCCGGACTGCGAGAGCACCTTCATGGCGAACTTCGTGCCCTCGGCGACACCCTCGCCGCACTGGCTGGACGAGGTGCCCGGGTCGGTGCAGACCATGGTGCCGCCCTGCTTCGTCCAGCCGTGACTCGTCAGCAGCGCCGCGGCCTGCTTCGTGCTGAACGGGTACGGGTTGTCCTTCTGCACGTCGGAGACGTAGTCGGACTCCTGCGCCTGCGGGATCGGCCCGTAGGTCGAGGTGGCGGTGCCGTTGAAGACGACCTTCGACAGCGACTCCTGGTCGATCGACATCTGCACGGCCTGGCGGGCGTACAGCTGCTTGAAGACGGCGCCCATGTCCGGGTTGTTGAAGTTGTACGGCATGTACGTGATCGCCCAGCCGGTCCACGGGTCGACCTCGTAGCCCTTCGACGTGAAGGAGTCCTTCTGGTCGAGGTCGGTGGCGTTGATGTAGCCGTAGTCGACCGCACCGGAGCGCAGCGCGTTCGTCTCGGCGTCCGCGGTGGTGAAGGGCAGCAGGTTGACCGTCTTGATCGATGCCTTCTCGCCCCCGTCGTACTTCGGGTTCGCGGTGAGCTGGACCTTGCCGGCGGTGGTGAACGACGACAGGCCGTAGGGGCCGGAGATCGTCTTCCACAGGTCGTCGGAGTCGTAGTCGGCGATCTTGCCCGCGGCGGTGTTGAGGAACTTCCAGACCTGCTTCGCTCCGGTCGCGGTGCGGTCGGCGTCGGTCACCTTGCCGGAGGCGCTGGTCTTGTCCCAGGCGTGCTGAGGCAGCGGGATGATGTAGCTCAGCTGGTTGGCGAGCATCCAGTCCTTGTTGTACGCCTTGTCGAACGCGATCGTGAAGTGCGTGTCGTCGACGGTCGTGAAGGACGTCCAGTTGTCCGGCGCCTTGCCCTCGGAGTACGAGCCCCAGTCCTTCGCGTTCGCCTTGATCAGGTTGAACCAGAACTCCACGTCGCGGCTCGTGATCGGCTCACCGTCGGACCAGTGCCGGTCGCCGAGCGTGATCGTGACGCTCTTGCTGTCCGAGGCGAAGTCGGCGGCGGTGGCGACGGACCCGGGCTTGTCCCAGCCGATCTTGCCGGTGGACCCGTCGTAGGCGATGAGGCGCTCGTACAGCGACTGCGCGATGGAGCCGTTGTTCGTGTTGAGGTGCGCGGCGGTGCCGATCGGCAGGATCCAGTTCGGCGTGAAGTTGGCCGGCAGCGCGTAGTCGATCTCGTCGGACTTCGCGTTCGTGGTGGCGGAACCGCCCCCGGAGCACCCGGCGAGCAGTGCGCTCACCGCGAGCGCGGCTCCGGTGAGGAGGGCCCAGCGACGGGGCTTGGTCATGCGTGTCTCCTTGCGCGAGGACGCCATCGTCGGCGTGGTGGAGGGACGGGAGTGCGACCAGGACCAGGCCCCGGTGGCACGTGCACAGTCAATGGCCGAAGTCGTTGGAAAAACAAACGTTCTCGTGTAAATAGTCTGTTTCTGCGGAACGGCGGAAAGCGCGGACCGACACTTCTGCCCCGTAGGCTCGGTGACGTCGGGCGGTCACCGCGCCCGGTTGACGCCGATTGGAGAAAGTCGTGCCGGACCTCAGCTCGCGCGTGCTCGAACTCATCGCCAGCGGACAGGCGTCGAGCCGCACCGAGATCGCCCAGGTGCTCGGCGCCGCCCCCTCGACCGTGTCCCACGTGGTCGGTCAGCTCCTCACGCACGGCATCCTCGCCGAGGAGGGCACCGACGTCTCCACCGGCGGCCGGCCCCGCAAGGTCCTCCGGATCGGCGGCACCGACGAGTACGCGGTCGCCGCCGACCTCGGTGGCGGTCACGTCCGGATCGGCATCGTCCTGCCGGGAGGGGCGCTCGAGTCCGTATCGACCGTCCCGTTCGCGCTCGCCGACGGTCCGACCGCCGGCCTGGCGGCTCTCGCGGAGCTCCTCGACGCCCTGGTGACCGAACGCGGACGGGACGGACTGCGTGGGGTCGGGCTGAGCCTCCCGGGCCCGGTCGACATCGAGGCGGGCGTCGTCGACCTGCCGAGCCGGATGCCCGGATGGAACGGCTTCCCGGTCGCCGCGTGGCTCACCGAGCACTTCGGGGTACCGGCCGCGATCGACAACGACGCGAACTGCATGGCCGCGGGCGAGCAGACCGTGCAGCCGTCCACCCGACGCCAGGCGATCACGGTGAAGGCCGGGTCGGCGATCGGCGCCGGGATCATCATCGACGGCCACCTCTACCGCGGCTCCACCGGTGCCGCGGGCGACATCACGCACGTGCGCATCGACGCCGCCGGCGACACACCGTGCTCGTGCGGCAACACCGGTTGCCTCGAGACGGTGGCGTCCGGCGCCGCACTCGTCCGGATCCTCCGCGAAGCCGGTGTGGACGTCAGCTCGACGCAGGACGTGGTCCGGCTGGCGTCGGAGGCGCACCCGGAGACGACCCGCGCGGTCCGCCTGGCCGGGCGGTACCTCGGCGAGGTGCTCGCCGCCAACGTCAACTTCTTCAACCCGGACGCCGTCTCCCTCGGCGGCATCCTCTCCACCCTCGACCCGTTCGTCGCCGCCGTGCGGAGCCAGCTCTACGAGAGCTGCCACCCGCTCGTGACGCAGCACCTCGTCATCGAGCGCGCATCGCTCGGCGCCGACGCCGGACTCGTCGGGGCCGGCCAGTTCGCCCTGCAGCGCGGGCTGGCGGCATCGCTCGAGGAACTGTCCACCCCCGTCCCGCTGCGCACCACCAGGAACAGGAGCACCCGTGTCTGACACCGGAACCACCGCCGACACCCGACGTCCGGTCATCGCGATCGCCGGCCTGGCCATCGAGACGTCGACGTTCACGCCGACCCGCACCCCGGCCGCCGCCTTCCACCCGGACCGCGGCGACGAGGTCATCGCACGGTACGACTTCCTCGCGCCGCTGTCCGAGCGTGCCGAGTTCCGGGGCGCCCTGATCGGGCACGCGCTGCCCGGCGGGGTCGTGCTCCGCGAGTCCTTCGAGGAGCTCAGCGCCGAGATCACCGACCGACTGTCAGCGATCGCGGCCGACACCACCATCGACGGGCTGTGGTTCGACATCCACGGCGCGATGGTGGTCGAGGGGCTCGACGACGCCGAGGCGACGCTGCTCGAGCGGATCCGCGCGGTCATCGGGCCGGACGTCGTCGTCTCGGCGTCGATGGACCTGCACGGCAACGTCTCGCGCGGACTCGCCCACCAGTGCGACCTCATCACCTGCTACCGCATGGCCCCGCACGAGGACGCCCTCGAGACGAAGGAGCGCGCGGTCCGCAACCTCGTCGACGTGCTCACCACCCGGCCGGTCGGCGCGCAACGCCCGCTGAAGGCCTGGATCCCGGTGCCGGTCCTGCTGCCCGGCGAGAAGACCTCGACCCGGATCGAACCCGCGGCGTCCGTCTACGCACAGGTCTCCGACGTCGAGCGAGGCGAGGGCGTGCTCGACGCCGCGATCTGGGTCGGCTACGCCTGGGCCGACCAGCCGCGGAACCGTGCCGTCACCGTCGTCACCGGGTGGGACGAGGACGCCGTGAGCGCCGGGGCCGAACGGCTGGCGCGGGCCTTCTGGGACGCCCGCGAGGACTTCGCCTTCGTCGCACCGACCGGGTCGTTCGACGAGTGCCTGGCCGCCGCTCTCGCCCCCGGGGCCGCACGCCCGTACTTCGTCTCCGACTCCGGCGACAACCCGACCGCCGGCGGCTCGGGCGACATGACCTGGGGTCTGACGCAGCTGCTCGCCCGCGACGAGTTCCGGAGCGCCGACGGCCCGGTCGTCCTCTACGCCAGCGTCCCCGGCCCCACCGCGGTCGCCGCCTGTGTCGAAGCCGGCGTCGGGGCCACCGTCACCGTCACCGCCGGCGCCGAGGTCGACGACCTGCACGCCGGACCGATCACCATGACCGGACGCGTGCACGCGGTCAAGCACGGCGACCGGGACGCCCGGACCGAGGTCGTGCTGCAGGTCGGCAGCGTGTTCGCGATCCTCACCGAGCTGCGGAAGCCGTACCACCACGAGCACGACTTCGCCGACCTGGACCTCGACCCGCGGAGTGCCGACCTGGTCGTCGTCAAGATCGGTTACCTCGAACCGGAGCTGTACGACATGGCCGCCGACTGGATGCTCGCGCTCACCCCGGGCGGTGTCGACCAGGACCTCGAACGCCTCGGCCACCACCGGATCGAACGGCCCGTGTTCCCCTTCGATCGGACCTTCCCGGAGCCGCCCGACCTGACCGCCCGGATCATCCCCGCGTCCGACCGACCGCTCCGAGCCCACGCATGACCGGACGCACCGCCACCCGCTCCCTCGAGATCGCCGTCACCTCGGCGACCGGCGCCGCGACCGCACGGGCCGGGGGTGCCGACCGGGTGGAGCTCTGCAGCGCCCTGGAACTCGGCGGGCTCACCCCCTCGCAGGGGCTCGTCGAGGCCGCCGTCGCCACCGGGATCCCCGTACACGTCCTGGTCCGCTGCCGTCCGGGCGGCTTCGTGCACGCCCCGGACGAGATCGACCTGATGGAGCGCGAGCTCGTCGCCGTCCTGCGTTCCGGGGCGACCGGCGTCGTGGTCGGCGCGCTCCGCCCGGACCGCACGCTCGACGCCGACACCCTGACGCGCTTCGTGGCCGCCGCGCGCACCGAACGCCCCGACGCCGAGGTCACGCTGCACCGGGCGATCGACCACGCCGCCGACCCGGTCGCCGCCGCGGCCGGACTCGCCCACCTCGGGTTCACGCGGGTCCTCACCTCCGGTGGTGCCCCGACCGCCCTCGCCGGTGCCGACACCATCGCCCGGATGGTCACGGCCGCAGGTCCCGTCCAGGTGATGGCCGGCGCCGGGGTCACCCCGGCGGACGTACCCGTGCTCCTCGCGACCGGCGCCGCCGCCGTGCACCTCTCGGCCAAACGTCTGGCGGACACCGCGCACAGGGGCGTCCCGATGGGCGCAGGGGACGCGGGGTCCGGTCACTTCGAGACCGATGCCGAGGTGGTACGGGCAGCACGGGCTGCAGTGGACCGACACCGCGGCTGACGCGGGCGATGGGTCGGGCGCGCCCAGGGCCTCCCGGCCGTGCCGTGCGTGCCGCGGCCTGCCGAGCGGTGGGCCGGTCAGTCCTCCGCGTGCACGCCGCTGCGGAGCGTCACGCTCGGCAACTCCCCGAACCGTTCCCGGTACGCGCCGGAGAACCGGCCGAGGTGGGCGAAGCCCCAGTCCCGGGCGACCTCGGCGACCGCGGCGGTCGACGGGTCCGCTGACCGGAGCGCCTCGTGCACGGCGTCCAGCCGGACGTTCCGCAGGTGCGCGAGCGGGGAGACCCCGACCGACCGGTTGAAGGACTGCTGGAGGCCGCGAGGGCTCATGCCGGCGGCAGCGGCGATGTCCGCGAGGGTGACGACTCCGTGCGCGTGCTCCTGGATGTACGTCAGGGCATCGCGGAGCCGTTCACTGCTCGTGGTCGCCGGGACGTCCACCGGGAAGGTGGCGATGACGACGCGGGCGACCCGGAGGTTCAGCTCGGCACGCGCTCGACCCTCGACCTCCGGCGCGGTGATCGCCGTGCCGAGGGTCTGCAGCGCCGACCGGAGCGCCGCCAGGTCGGTGTCCGACTCGACCCGGCGGAACCGCAGCGGGCCGGCCACCTGCACGCCGTCGGCGGCGAGCGCCGACCGGAGCAGCCGATCGGACAAGTGCAGCATCGACACGCGGCTGGTCGCGGCCTCGAACTCGTACCGGAGCGAGGCGGCGAGCAGGAACGGCTGGCCCGGACGTACCGCGGAGCGGACACCGTCCTCCCCGGTGATGACGACGCTGCCGTCACCGATCCAGAAGACGATGTGCGCCGGTCGGGGTTCCATCGTCCCGGTGCGGGGGCCCTCCACGGCGGAACCGCTCAGGGACAGGTCGGCGTCGCCCGCGCCCGTGTAGCGGAACGCGGAGCGCTCGTCGCCGATGCCACCGCCGGTACCGTACTTGTCGTCGAGGACGGCAGGACGGGTCGCACTCGTCCCCGCCAACCGGACGGCGCGGAAGCCGTCGGGGGTCCCCGAGCTCGGGCGCACATGGGTCACGACCTGATGTTCCCATGCCCGTCCGCCGCGCGCGAGCACCGCGCCGCCCGGCGGATGCCGCCCCGGGGTACGCCGATCGATGCCGAGCACAGTCACCGACCGGTAGAAGGAGTCATGACCTCCTCCACGCGGAACCCGCTCGGCGTCACCCTCGTCGACGGCGGCGCCAACGTCGCCGTCTTCTCCAGCACTGCCGAGCGCATCGAGTTCTGCCGGTTCGACGACGACGGCACCGAGCACCGGACCGAGCTGACGAAGCGCACCGGCTACACCTTCCACGACGTCGTGCCGGACGTCACCGTCGGCACCCGCTACGGCTTCCGCGTCCACGGCGCCTGGGACCCGGCGAACGGCCTGCGCCACAACGCCGCGAAGCTGCTGCTCGACCCGTACGCCACCGCGATCGACGGTGACTACCGGTGGGGCCAGGAGCTGTTCGGCCACGACATGAACGAGCCGGAGCAGATGGACGAGTCCGACTCGGCCGACGCCATGCCGCGCTCAGTCGTCGCCGACCGCTCGTTCGACTGGCAGGGCGACACCCGACTCGAGACCCCGCTCGCCGACACCGTCGTGTACGAGGTCCACGTGAAGGGCTTCACCAAGCAGCACCCCGACGTGCCCGAGGAGATCCGCGGCACCTACGCGGGCCTGGCACACCCGGCCGCGATCAAGCACCTCACCGACCTCGGCATCACCGCCGTCGAGCTGCTGCCGATCCACCAGTTCGTGCAGGACTCCACCCTGGTGGACAAGGGCCTCCGCAACTACTGGGGCTACAACAGCATCGGCTTCTTCGCCCCCCACAACGAGTACTCCGCCTCGGGCACCGCCGGGCAGCAGGTCGCGGAGTTCAAGGAGATGGTCAAGGCCCTGCACGCCGCAGGCCTCGAGGTCATCCTGGACGTCGTCTACAACCACACCGCCGAGGGCAACCACATGGGCCCGACGCTCTCCTTCAAGGGCCTCGACAACCAGTCGTACTACCGGCTGGTCGAGGGCGACGAGGCCAACTACTTCGACACCACCGGCACGGGCAACAGCCTGAACGTGTCGCACCCGACCGCGCTCGGGCTCATCACCGACTCGCTCCGCTACTGGGTCGAGGAGATGCACGTCGACGGCTTCCGCTTCGACCTCGCCACCACGCTCACCCGGCAGGACGGCGAGGCCGAGAAGCACTCCGCGTTCCTCGACATCATCCACCAGGACCCGGTGCTCCGCGACGTCAAGATGATCGCCGAGCCGTGGGACACCGCGGGCTACCAGGTCGGCGGCTTCCCGGCGGACTGGTCGGAGTGGAACGGCAAGTACCGCGACGACCTCCGCTCGTTCTGGCGCGGCGACGAGGGCACGCTCGGCGATGCCGTGCAGCGCGTCCTCGGCTCCCCCGACGTCTACGAGGGCTCGCGCCGGTCGCCGCTCTGCTCGGTCGACTTCGTCACCGCGCACGACGGCTTCACGCTGGCCGACCTCACCATGTACGCCGAGAAGCACAACGAGGCGAACGGTGAGGACAACAACGACGGCGAGAGCAACAACACCTCGTTCAACGGTGGCATCGAGGGGCCGACCGACGACGAGAGCGTCAACGACTACCGCAACCGCCAGCGCCGGAACTTCCTCGGCACGCTCCTGCTCTCGGCAGGCGTGCCGATGATCCTGGGTGGGGACGAGATCGCCCGCTCGCAGGGCGGCAACAACAACGCCTACTGCCAGGACGACGAGATCTCGTGGTTCGACTGGGCCGCCGCCGACGAGGACCTGCTGGCCTTCACCACCGCGGCGATCGCCTTCCGCAAGCAGCACGTCGCCCTGCGCCCGGAGTGGTACCGCACCGCGCCCGGTCTGTCGCCGTCGACGGTGTCCGTGCTCCGCGCCGACGCGAACGACTTCGAGGACGGCGACTGGACCGACGGCGGCAACCGCGCCGTGATCCTGGTGCTCGAACAGGGCGACGACAGCGTCGCGGTGCTGATGAACGCCTCGGAGACGACCGTCGAGTTCACGCTGCCGGAGCGTGCGGACGGCCGTCCGTGGGCGCTCGGCCTGTCGAGCGACCCCGACCAGGCCGTGGACGGCGAGGCGACCACGCTGCTCGTCCGCGACGCCTCCTTCACCGCCCTGCAGTGACACCGGAGGACAGTGGAGCGATGAGCCAGTACGAGAAGCACGATCCGATCACCCTGTACCCGGTCCCGCCGTTCCCGAAGCAGGAGCAGTCGCTGCCCGGGGCCGCGTGGAAGATGGACCCGAAGCCGGACCACGGCGAGGAGAGCTACGTCGGCAAGGGCCGGCTGGAGGGCTTCCGCGGCATCGTGACGGGTGCCGACTCCGGCATCGGCCGCGCCGCCGCGATCGGCCTCGCTCGGGAGGGCGCCGACCTGGTGCTCTCCTACCTGCCCGACGAGCAGCAGGACGCGGAAGAGGTCCGCGACCTGCTCCAGGCCGAGGGCCGGACGATCGTGCTGTTCCCCGGCGACATCTCCGACGAGCAGTACTGCACCGATCTGGTGCAGAAGGGCGTCGACGAACTCGGCGGCCTCGACACGCTCGTCATGGTCGCCGGTCGGATGGACAGCAACGACGACATCCTGACCCTCGACACGTCGATGTTCGACTCGACCTTCAAGACGAACATCTACTCGCTGTTCTGGCTGACGAAGGCCGCGGTCCCGCACCTGGAGCCCGGCTCGACGATCGTCACGACGGGCTCGATCCAGGCGTCCACCCCGTCGCCGGACAAGATCGACTACGCCGTCTCGAAGGGTGCGATCAAGCTCTTCACCGAGGCGGTCGCCCAGCAGCTCGCGCCGAAGGGCATCCGCGTCAACTCGGTCGCCCCGGGTCCGGTGTGGACACCGCTGCAGCCGGGTTCGGACGACGCCGAGACAGTGTCGACGTTCGGGCAGCAGGCGCCCTTCGGGCGTCCGGGTCAGCCCGCCGAGCTGGCCGCGGCGTACGTCCACCTGGTCAGTCCAGAATCGAGCTACCAGTCCGGTTCGACGATCACCGTCGCGGGCGGCACGCCCGCCTTCTGACCGACGTCCGAGTCCGGCCAGCACTGCGAAGGAGCACACGATGAGCAACGACACCACGGCGCACGACCCCGAGGGCACGCCGAAGCCGGACGGCCTCGGCGACGACGGGACCGTCCCCAACGAGCCCGAGGGCGTGGCCGCCGGGTTCGTCGGTGACGACTCGCACTTCAACCCGGAAGAGGACGCCACCGACGGTGACGCCGCTGCGGGCGACGCAGACGCCTGACCGGACGGCGCACACGCGCTGACCACATGACGGGAGGCCCGGTACCAGCTGGTACCGGGCCTCCCGTCATGTGTGTGCGCCGTGGTGCGCTCAGTGGTGCCCGTGCACCTTCGCGTGGCCGAGCCCGCGGCGCATCAGCGCCCGGTTGACCGGGACCGTGACGACGAAGGCCAGCGTGAGGGAGAGCGCCAGCGACGCCCAGAACAGCCACTGGTCGAGCTGCGCGTCCAGGGCGCCCGGGATCGCGACGACGACCGTGTTGTCGATGACCTCCATCACCGCGATGGACACCGTGTCGGCGGCGAGCGCCACCCGGACCGCCGCCCGGAGCGACAGCCCGGAGCGGAGCACTCCGCGCATCGTCAGGGCGTAGCCGAACACGAAGGCCAGCACGATCGACAGCGCCACGGTGCCGGCGTCGTGCAGCCCCGTGGCCGTGCCGATGACCATGCCGAGGACCTCGCCGATCGCGCAGCCGGTCAGGCAGTGCAGCGTCGCCTGGGCCGCCGTCGACCACGTGGTGGTGCCGCTGTGTCCGCCCATGTCGCCGGTGTGTCCGCTCATCGTGCGCTCCCGTCGACCGACCGGAAGCGGCGGAGGCGCAGGCTGTTCGTCAGCACGAACACCGACGACAGCGCCATGGCGGCACCCGCGATGACGGGGTTCATCAGCCCGGCCATCGCGAGCGGGATCGCCGCGACGTTGTAGGCGAAGGCCCAGAACAGGTTCGTCCGGATGGTGTGGAGCGTGCGGCGCGACAGCCGGACGGCGTCGACGGCGGCCCGGAGGTCGGCACGGACCAGGGTGATGTCCGCGGCCTCGACGGCGGCGTCCGTCCCGGTGCCCATCGCGATGCCCAGGTCCGCGGCGGCGAGCGCGGCGGCGTCGTTCACGCCGTCGCCCACCATGGCGACGGTGCGACCGGCGGCCTGCAGTTCCGTGACGACGCGGTACTTGTCCTCGGGTCGGACGCCGGCAGTCACCCGGCTGATGCCGACCTCGGCCGCGACACGGTGCGCGACCCCGGCCGCGTCCCCGGTCAGGAGCATGGTGTCGAGGCCGAGCTCCTGCAGCCGGCGGACGGCCTCGGCCGCGCCGGGCGCGACGGTGTCGGCGACGACGACGAGCCCGCGGACCCGGCCGTCCCACGCCACCGCGACCGTGGTGCGCCCGGCCTGCTCGGCATCGGTGACGGCGACGGCCAGCGACCCGGGCATCGGGACGGCCCACTGGTCGGCGAGCCAGGACGGTCGACCGACGAGCACGAGGACACCGTCCACGCCGGCCTGCACGCCGAGGCCGGCGCTCGACGCGAACGACTCCGGTCGTGGCACGTCCGGGACGGCAGCGACGAGTGCCCGGGCGATCGCGTGCTCGGAACCGGACTCGGCGGCGGCCGCGGCGCGGAGGACGGCGTCGGCGTCCTCGCCCTCGGCGGGCAGGACGTCGGTGACCCGCATCGTGCCGGTGGTGACCGTGCCGGTCTTGTCCAGCAGGACGGTGTCGATCCGGCGGGTGGCCTCGAGGACCTGCGGGCCGCGGATGAGGATCCCGAGCTGGGACCCGCGGCCGGTGCCGACCAGGAGCGCCGTCGGTGTCGCGAGGCCGAGCGCGCAGGGGCAGGCGATGACGAGCGTCGCGACGGCGGCGGTCAGGGCGGCCTCGACGTCCCCGGTGAGCACGAGCCACCCGACCAGGGTCAGTGCGGCGAGCCCGAGCACGACGGGGACGAACACCCCGGAGACCCGGTCGGCCAGGCGCTGGACGTCGGCCTTGCCGGTCTGCGCCTCGGTCACGAGCTTGCCGATCCGGGCGAGCTCGGTGTCCGCACCGACCCGGACGGCCTCGATGGTGAGCAGCCCGCCGACGTTGACGGTCGCGCCGGTCACCGCGGTGCCGGGGCCGACCTCGACGGGGACGCTCTCCCCCGTCATGACGCTCGTGTCGACGGCGCTGGTCCCGTCGACGACGGTGCCGTCGGTGGCGATCCGCTCACCGGGTCGGACGACGAACCGATCGCCGACACGGAGGGACGCGGCCGGGACCTCGACCTCCCGACCGTCGCGGAGCACCCGGGCGGTGCTGGCGCCGAGGGCGAGCAGCGCACGCAGGGCGGCGCTGGACCGGGTCTTCGCGCGGCCCTCGGCGTACCGGCCGGCGAGCAGGAACACGGTCACGGCGGCGGCGACCTCGAGGTACGGCTCGGGCGCGGCACCACGGGGCGCGGTGAACGCGAAGGTCATGTGCATGTCGGGCCCACCGGCGCCGCCGAACACGAGCGCCCACACCGACCAGAGTCCGGCGGCGACGATGCCCAGGCTGACGAGGGTGTCCATCGTCGCGGTGCCGTGCCGGGCGTTCAGTGCTGCGGCCCGGTGGAAGGGCCAGGCGCCCCAGGTCGCCACCGGGGCGGCGAGCACGAGCGCGACCCACTGCCACCAGGGGAACTGGAACGCGGGGACCATCGACAGCGCGACGACCGGGACCGCCAGGACGGTGGAGACGACCAAGCGTCGTCGGAGCGGAGCGAGGGCGTCCACGTCGCGCTGCTCGGGCTCGGGGCGGTGTGCTCCGTAGCCGGCCTGCTCGACGGTCGCGATGGCGTCGTCGACCGCGGTGCCGTCGGGCAGCGAGACCGTCGCGGTCTCGGTGGCGTAGTTCACGGTCGCCGACACCCCGGGCATCCTGTTGAGCTTGCGCTCGATGCGGTTCGCGCACGAGGCACACGTCATGCCCTCGATCGCGAGCTCGACCGCGGGAGCAGGTGCCGCCACCGGGGTCAGCGCTCCGCCAGGGTGTAGCCGGCGTCCTCGACCGCAGCGTCGACGGCCGTGCCGTCCAGGGGTGCGGTGCTCGTCACGGTCGCGGTGGAGCGGCCGCCGGCGACCAGCTCGACCTGCACGTCGGTCACGCCCGGCAACTCACGGAACGCCTCGTCGATGCTCATGACGCAGTGCTCACACGTCATGCCGTCGATGGCGTAGGTCACGGTCTGCTGCTCGGTCATCGGTCCTCCTCGTGTCGCCCGTCGGGCGGGTACGATGTGCGCATACCCATGGGGGGTACCCTTACCGTAACGCCGACGACGAGGATGTGTTCCCGATGAGTGACGAGACAGCACAGCATGCGCACCACCACGGCTACATCTCCGCGAAGGACGACTACCGCAAGCGGCTGCGCCGGATCGAGGGCCAGGCGCGTGGGCTGCAGCGCATGGTGGAGGACGAGGAGTACTGCATCGACATCCTCACCCAGGTGTCCGCGATGACGAAGGCGTTGCAGGCGGTGTCGATGGGCCTGCTCGAGGACCACCTGCGCCACTGTGTCACCGACGCGGTGGCCCAGGGCGGCGACCAGGCCGAACAGAAGATCCAGGAAGCGACACTGGCCATCAAACGCCTCGTCCGGTCCTGACGGCTCCGCTTCGTGTACTGCTGGGTTCTCCCACCAAACCGACTGCTGGTCCACTCCGAATGTCCTGCGAGGCGCATGGCAACCGACCGCGTCGACTCCTGACGAAAGGTTCCTTCATGACCACCAACGCATCGACCCGCACCGACCACGGCTACGGCCGCACGCTCACGCAGAAGGGCGCGCTGGTCTTCGGCGTCGTCTTCCTCATCGTCGGCATCGCCGGCTTCATCCCCGGCCTGACCATGGACATGGGCAGCATGATGGCCGCCGGCAACGACTCGAACGCGCAGCTCCTGGGCCTGTTCCAGGTCTCCGTCCTGCACAACATCGTGCACCTGCTGTTCGGCATCGTCGGCCTCATCGCCGCCCGCTCGCACGGCTTCTCCCGCCAGTACCTGCTCGTCGGCGGCATCATCTACGCCGTGCTCTTCATCTACGGCCTGTTCACCGCCGGCATGGAAAGCGCCGCGAACTTCGTGCCGCTGAACAGCGCCGACAACGTGCTGCACCTGATCCTCGCCGTCGCGATGATCATCCTCGGCATCGTCCTGCCGCGCGCCGGAGCCCGTACCGCCCGCTGAACACGCTGACGGTCCGCGCACCGCGCTGGCGCATGACGGGAGGCCCGTGACCATCTGGTCACGGGCCTCCCGTCATGCGGTCCGGCCGTGCGACGTCGCACGGCCGCTCCGTCGTCAGCCCTGCGGCGGCGAGTACAGCTGCAGGTCGTTGCCCTCGCTGTCCTTGAAGGGGATGATCTTGCCCCACGGGTGCTCGCTGATCTCGCCCTGGATGTCGGCACCGCGCTCCTTGAGCGAGGCGACCTCGTCCTCGATGCTGCCGTCCGGCTGGAACGAGACGACCGCGCCGCCGTCGCTCGACTGGCTGGCGGACTCGCGTCCGTTGAGCCCGATCATCAGACCGCCGGCGTCGATCTCGCTCCAGTCGTCGGACTGGTCCTTGACCGTGAGACCGAGCGTGTCGCGGTAGAACGCGACGGCGCGCTCCATGTCGCTGACCGGGACCCAGACTGCTGCGACTCCACTTGCCATGGTGTTTCCTCTCGTCGTGGTGTGCCCTGGACGCTAGGCCGCGTGGTGTCCGCGACGACCCAGCCGCGAGCGGGTTCGGGGTACGCCCAGCACCACGGCGGAGGCTCGGGTGATCGCCACCGTCGGTGCGCGGACCCGACGGGAGGACGACCATGACCGAGATCGTGCACGTGGTGCTCGTGGACTGGGACGGCGAGGACGGGACCGCACCGGAACGCGCGAGCGCCCTCGTCGCCGAACACCTGCCCACCATCGACGGGGTCGTGTCCGTGACGTCCGGGCCGAGCGTCAGCCCCGAGGGGCTCGAGGGCGGCTTCGACTGGGCGCTCGTCGTCCGCTTCCGCGATGCGGCGGCGCGGGACGCGTACCTGCCACACCCGGCGCACCAGCCGGTGGCGGACCACATCGGGGCGCGGAGCGCGCGGGTGGTCGTCTTCGACGTCGCGGCCTGACTGGACAGACGGAGGGGAGGCCCGTGGCGGTGTCGTCACGGGCCTCCCGTCCGTCGTCAGGGGCGGCCGTCCTCCGCGTCCACGACACCGGGCGTCGGGGTCGTGCCGCTGAAGTCGTCGCGCATCGTGCCGACGCCGCGCTGCGGGTGTGCGCGGTCGAGGTGCTTCGCCCGCGACGCCTTCCGCGGCTCAGGGTCGGTGTGCATGGCGGTGTTCCGGTCCTCCTGCAGGGCGGTCTGCACCTCGCCCTCACGGTTGAACGACCACATCAGCATCGGGTCGCCGACCGGCAGCGGATCGGCCTCGTGCCCGCCCATCGGTGCGCTGTGCCAGGTGTGCCAGGTCTTGCCGTAGGAGTTGACCAGGTGGCCCATCAGCTCGGTCTCGACCGGGATCGGCAGGCCGGGGGCGACGAGCTCGCCCGAGAACACCTCGTGGTTGTGGGGGTGCCAGCACGGCTTCTCGTCCTCGGGCAGCGAGTCGAACAGCCGCTCGGACACGATGTACTCGATGCCGATGAGGTTGGCGTCCGCGGTGTTGCCGTCGAACAGCACGCACTGCAGCATCTCGGCGTTCACCACCTTGCAGTAGTGGTGCGCCTCCATCTGCACGTCGGGCTCGCCCTTCACGCAGTGGAACCCGACGACGTAGACGTCGAACCCCTTCAGGGGGTCCGTCGGTTGCAGCAGGTCGGCACCACGGTCGAGGAGGGCGAGACGGAAGCCCCCGTCCTCGCCGGGCGGCCGGACCCCCGTCGAACGGTCGTGGACGGCGGGGTTCCGGGGCACCGGTCAGCCCTCCTCGGGCTCCGCCGGCTCGCCGCCGGAGTCCACGTCGCTGTCCTGCTGGGGGTCCTCGGTGGCGTTCCCCGAGGCGGAGCCGTCGGGCAGGTCCTCGGTGCGCTGGGCCTCCTGGTCGGTCACGCCGTCCGGGCCGGTTCCGTTCGTTGCATCGCTCATGCGGCGGACGCTACGCGCGTCGTGGTGCGCGGGAGGTCAGTCGTCCTGCCCGCACCGGGTCAGTCGTCCCGACGGCCGGTGCGCAGGCCCTCGAACTGGTCGTCGCGCCACTCGCCCTCGACGGGCGCGCCACCCACCGCCGCCTGCTCCCGGGCGCGGAGTTCGACACGGCGGATCTTGCCGGACACGGTCTTCGGCAGCGCACCGAACTCGACCCGGCGCACCCGCTGCCAGGCGGGCATCGCGGTCCGGGCGTGCGCCAGGATGCTCCGCGCGGTCTCTGCGGTCGGCTCCCACCCGGCGGCGAGCGTGACGTACGCCTTCACGACGTTGAGCCGTGATTCGTGCGGGGCCGGGACGACGGCGGACTCGGCGACCGCGGGGTGCTGGAGCAGGGCGCTCTCGACCTCGAACGGCGACACCTTGTAGTCCGAGGACTTGAAGACGTCGTCCGTGCGCCCGACGAACGTCAGCGAACCGTCCTCGTGTCGGGTGGCGACGTCACCGGTGTGGAAGAACCCACCGCGCAGGGCGTCGTCGGTCCGCTCGGGGGCATCGAGGTACCCGGCCATCAGGTTGACCGGCCGGGTGGTCAGGTCCAGGCAGACCTCGCCCTCGGTGACACCCGGCGCTCCGGTCACCGGGTCCAGGAGCTCGATCGCGACGCCGGGCAGGCCGTGGCCCATCGCCCCGGGGCGGACGGTGTCACCGGGGGCGTTGCCGACGATCGCGGTGGTCTCGGTCTGGCCGTAGCCGTCACGGATCGTCCGACCCCAGGCCTCCTCGACCATCCGGATCACCTCGGGGTTGAGGGGCTCACCGGCGGAGACGACCTCGCGCAGTGCACGTGGGCGGGCGCCGAGGTCGGCCTGGATGAGCAGGCGCCACACGGTCGGTGGAGCGCAGAACGAGGTGACCTCGGCCCGCTCGAGCTGGTGCAGCAGGGCGGCCGGGTCGAAGCGCTGCTGGTTGTGGACGAAGACGGTGGCCTCGGCGATCCAGGGCGCGAAGAAGCAGCTCCATGCGTGCTTGCCCCAGCCGGGGGAGCTGATCGCCAGGTGCACGTCGCCCGGCTGCAGCCCGATCCAGTACATGGTCGTGAGGTGCCCGACCGGGTACGAGGTCTGCGTGTGCACGACCATCTTCGGCTTGTCGGTCGTGCCCGAGGTGAAGTACACCAGGCACGGGTCGGAGGCCGCGGTCACGACCTCCGGGCGCCACTCGTCCGCGGGCGCGGGCTCGCCGAGGTCGGCCGGGTAGGTCGTCCAGCCGTCCGCGCTCCCCCCGACGACGATGCGCGTGAAGTCACCCGTGACGTCGGCGTACTTCGGGGTCTCGCGGAAGGTCGTGACCACGTGGGCGACCCGTCCGCGGTCGATCCGGTCCTGCAGGTCCGCGGCCCCGAGCATGGTCGAGGTCGGCAGGATCACGGCGCCGACCTTCATCACCGCGAGCATCGACTCCCAGAGCTCGAGCTGGTTGTCGAGCATGAGCAGGACGTGGTCGCCCTTGCCGACGCCGAGGTCGTGCAACCGTGCCGCCAGTCGGTCCGAGCGCGCGGACATCTCGGCGTAGGTGGTGTGCGACTCGCGGCCGTCCTCCTCGACGATCACGAGCGCTTCGCGGTCGTTGCCCTGCGCGATGACGTCGAACCAGTCGATCGCCCAGTTGAACGTCTCGCCGACGTCGGGCCAGCGGAAGTCCCGGCGTGCCGCGGCACTGTCGGACCGGGCGTGCAGCAGGACGTCTCGGGCGGCGCGGAAGGCGGAGGCAGGTTCGGTGCGCATCCTCTGACCTTGCCCCATCCCGCTCGGGATGCCCAGCAGGACACAGTCGATAGCGCATCCGAACATGGCGAGTCAACCCCTCGCGGACAGGACGTCGGCGTCCGTACCGTTTGGGATGGTGCGCTCTGTCTGCGCGCCCGGACGGGAAGGACGCGGATGACCACGATCGACGACACCGTGCCCGACCGGGCGGCAGCCGACGACCGCAGCACCGTCCGCATCGAGGCGATCGGCGGTTCTCCCGACACCGCTGTGGTGGACCTCAGTGGGTTCTACGCGGGACGGCACTGGTCGGCGCGGACCACGGACCGACCCTTCTCGTACCGCTACACGGCGGTGGGCGATGCCGACGTCACGCTCCGTCGCTCACAGATCTCCGGATCGATCCGCGGCCTGATCGGCGCGTCCGACGACTACATCGTGCAGTGGCTCACCGCCGGCAACGGGATCCCCGACGTCGTGCACGACCGCGTCCCGATGGCCGGCGACGTCCCGATGCTGTTCCCGACCGCCCGCGAGTTCGTGTTCGAGTACGAGGACTACGACCAGCGCGTGGTCCACATGTCCCGCCGACTGGTGCACGAGGTCGCGGACGAGCTGTTCCACACCGGACAGGTCCCCGACCTCGGCATCGACCACCTGCGCACCCTCGACCCCGCCGCCGTGACGCGGTGGCGGAACAGCCTGGCCCTGCTGTCCCGCGAGCTCCGCGTCGGCGGTGTGGACAGCCTCCTGTGGCACACGTTGACCCGCGGGACGGCCGCCGCGTTCCTCGGGATGTACCCGCCGACCGTCACCGCGCTGCCGCCCGCCGTGCTCCTGCCCCGCCGCGCACGCCTGCGCGCCGCGGTCGAGTTCGTGCACGAGCACGTCGCCGAGCCCCTCAACGTCTCGGACGTCGCCCGGGCCGCGGGGCTCAGCGTCCGCGCCACCCAGGAGGCCTTCCAGCGGCACATCGGGATGACCCCGCTCCGCTACCTGCAGCACGTGCGACTCGAACGGGTGCGACGGGAGTTGCTGGAGACGGACGCGACGACGGGATCGGTGCAGGCGATCGCCCGAGCGTGGGGGTTCGCGCACCTCGGCCGGTTCTCCGCCGCGTACCGGAACGCCTACGGCGAGTACCCGCGGAACACCCTGCGGCGCTGACGGCGGGGGCGGCAGCGCCCGCTTCGTCCCGTCTCAGTCGAAGTCGTCGAACTCCTCGGCACGGTGGTCAGGGTCCTCGTGCACCGGCCGGACCGGCCCGGCCAGCACCGCCAACCGCCGTACGTGCTCGATGAACTCCGCGTCGTCGACGCCTGCGTCGTCGACGCCTGCGTCGTCGCTGCCCGCGTCGTCGCTGCCCGCGTCGTCGCTGTCCGCGTCACGTACGTCGTCCGCTCCGGGCCCGAGGGTGATCTGGCTGGCCGGACCGAGCAGCAGCGTCTCGATGCTCGGTCGTCCGCGCTCGTCGACCGTCGGCACGTCGACCGTGTCGGTCTTCCGGTTCGCCCCGAGGACGGCGGCGTACCTGATGACGGCGTCGGCGGCACCGTCCGTGGTCCGGATCGCCCGGCCGGCGTAATGGATGTCCTTCACCGCCCCAGTGAACGCACCGACGATGGATCCGGTCCCAGGCTCCGACGACCGGTCGTGGAACACGCAGGGGCTCCCCGGTGTTGCACCCGGTACTGTCGCAGCCAGCGTCACGAACCACGGAGGTACCGATGACCACCACCGAGACCGCGATCCTCGCCGGCGGATGTTTCTGGGGAGCACAGCAGCTGCTCCGCCGACGCCCGGGCGTCATCAGCACACGCGTCGGCTACTCCGGCGGCGACGTCCCCAACGCCACCTACCGCAACCACGGCACGCACGCCGAGGCCGTCGAGATCGTCTTCGACCCCTCGGTGATCTCGTACCGGGAACTCCTCGAGTTCTTCTTCCAGATCCACGACCCGTCCACCAAGGACCGGCAGGGCAACGACGTGGGTGTCAGCTACCGTTCGGCGATCTTCTTCGCCTCGGACGAGCAGCGTGACGTCGCGCTCGACACCATCGCGGACGTCGACGCCTCGGGCATCTGGCCGGGCAAGGTCGTCACCGAGGTCGCGCCGGCCGGCCCGTTCTGGGAGGCCGAGGAGGAGCACCAGGACTACCTCGAGAAGGACCCCTACGGGTACACGTGCCACTTCGTGCGCCCGAACTGGGTGCTCCCGAAGCGCAGCGAGACGGCCGCCACGGCCTGACGCCAAGCGCGAGTAGAAACGGAACGGGAGGCCCGGTACCAGCTGGTACCGGGCCTCCCGTCCGTCGCACGGCGAGATCCGCCTACAAGAAGAGCCTTCGGTCACCGCCGCGGTGCCGCTCACGTCGTCCGGTCTGACATCGCGCCTCCCCGCAGCCGAGGACCTGAAGCGATTCAGTCCTTCGACATCCGCACGGTGGCTGTGGTACCCGCGATCGTCACGGGGAAGCTGATCTCCTGGTCGTCGTAGACGAAGTCCTTCGTGGGATCAGTGGAGGCCAGGAGGGCCGAAGCCGTCGCCGCCTCATCGCGCTTCGACGTCCACGTGTACTTTTCGGATCCGTCGGTCGGCGGCGTATACGTCCCGACCCAGAAGAGGGACCTGGTGTCACCGTTGTCCGTCACGAACTCCACCGTGATGGTGTCTGCCGTGATGGTTGCGCTGGTGTACCCGTCCGCACTCGCTGAGTTGTTCTGCTTCCAGGTACCGACGAGATCAGGCGCGGTGGGAGTGGGAGTGGGAGTGGGAGTCGACGTCGAAGTGTCCGCCGCCGCGGTCGAGGACTGCTTCGAGTCGGCACCGGAATTCGTTGAACCAGCGGCGCTGCACCCGCTCAGGACGAGAACTGCAGCGATCATGACCGGTCCGAACATGCGCTTCATGCGAAGTACCCGGAGACGCCCACGACGAAGCTGTCGCAGGGCGAGTCGTAGAGATCGTGGCTGAACGAGACCGTCCCGTCGGGTGCAACATCGCCGGTTTCTGTTGCGAAGTCCATCGTGCCAGCGGACGAGAGTGCGCCGTCGGTGAAGCAGTAGACGTCCACCGCGTACGGCCCGGACAGCGGCTTGCCTGTGGAATTCACCGCTGAACCGATTATGGCGGAGCCGTTGTTGTCAGCCTGGGTGACCTTGAGGGGCGCAGTGTTGAACGACGAGTTGTCGGCAGGCATCGTGGAGGCCCGGAAGTCGTACTGCGCACCGGACTCCGGGAGCGACTTGACGTCCTCCAAGTAGAGGTAGCTGAACCCCATTTCCCCGGGCTTGACGTGCGCGGGCACCGTGCCTTGGCTGGCTCCGGTCGCGACCACCTTGCCGTCCACGGTGGCGGTCCCGGTGAAGTCGATGTGCGAGATCGTCGCAGCAGTGTTGTTGCGGAACGCGAAGGGCAACGTGCCTCCGCCGAGCACCGCGTTGTCGCGCTTCAGTGCCGCAGTGGACACGACCGAGACGGCACCAGCCTCACCAGCGTCCAACGTCGGCGTGACGTTCCCCGCGAGGTACCCGCTGGCGTTGAAGGGGAGCGCAGCGACCGTGCTCGCAGCCGACTTCGTCGGCACTGGCGCACTCGACGACTGGTCGCTGGATGAGCCCGACGACGCCGACTGGTCGGCGACGGAGCCCGCCGGGACGTTGGATGCAGCGGTACTGCAGCCGCTCACGACCAGGACCACGGCCCACCCCAACGAGATCGAGACGAGCACCTTCTTGCTGAACATGACGATGACGATCCTTTATTGAGACTGTGTCAATGCTTCGGGCTCGCTCACGGTAGCTCCTGCTCGGTCCCTCTCAACGGGGCGGGCACCTGTTCTGGGGGAACATTGCGTGCTCCCGCAACGCCGCACACCCGTTCTCCGGACAAAGAGCTCGCGTATTCGACGGACGGGAGGCCCGGTACCAGTGAACTGGTCCCCGGATCTTGGACTGCTTAGTTGGTTCGAGATCCGGGGATGGTTCTGTTGGGTGGTAACGCGTCATCGTTGACTGGTGCGCAGCGCACTGCTGCGGTGG